>CAMOHY010000074.1 GCA_946615495.1 uncultured Clostridia bacterium | reverse complement strand
CACGTCGCTCAGCCAGGCGATGCTGTCCTCCACCCAGGCGGAATAGCGGCTGGAGTAGTTCTGATAGCTGACGCTGGGGTCGCCGGTGGTCAAGCCGTGGCCGCCGTTGGAATAAATGTGGCTTTCAAAAGCGATGTCGTTCCGGCAGAGCGCGTCCACCATATGCACGGTGTTTTTCACCGGCACCAGATTGTCCGTGCGGGTGGCAAAGAGGAAGCAGGGGCAGGTGCGTTCATCCACCGCCGAGGGCACATCCGGCGCGGTGGGCAGGTAATCGTGCGCGCAGTCGCCGTCGATGACGGGATAGCCCAAAATGGCGGCGGCGGGACGGCGCTTGGCCATGGTGGCCGCGCAGGCCGCCAGGTGGCCGCCGGCGGAAAAGCCCACGACGGCGACCCGGTCCGCCGCCACGTGCCATTCCTCCGCGTTTTGACAAATCAGCTCCATGGCCTGCTCATAATCGCTGAGCGGGTTGGGCCACACCGCCTGCTCGTTCAGGGAATACCGCAGGATGAAGGCGTGATAGCCCGCCTTCAAATAGGGAAAGGCCACGGGGTCGGCTTCCCGGTCCGAGCAGAAATGGTAGCCGCCGCCGGGAATAATCAGCACGGCGGGCCGCTGGGACAATCCGGCAAATTCTCCGCCCACGGGCTGCAGATAGGCCGTCAGGCTCACATGGCGCTCTTCATTCAAAACGAGATATTCCATTTTCATTTGTCCCCATCCTCCTTTACAGCCTGGTGTCCCAGCGGCCGCAGAACACGGTTTCATCCGCCTGGCCGCGGAACGCGCTCTTTCCGGTGATCTTTTCAACGGCCGCGCGCACATTTTCCCGGTTGGGGCCGTAGGCGTTGACGAAGGTGTGAATATTGGCGCAGTCCACCAGATGATTGGTGTAATTCAGGCTCACGCCCACGGTGGGCACCTCCTGGGTGTACCAGGGCATTTCCATGCTGTGGCCGCTGCTCCAGGAAAGGCGCTCCACATTGCGCTGGGCGTAGCCCTTCACGTAGATGAACACGAACACCACATCGTACTTCTTTTTAAAATCCTCCCGGCGGCCCATCTGCATCATTTTAACGAAATTCATGGGGTGCGCGCCGTTTTCCAATTCCAAATCATAAAAGCTGGGACACTGGGACACCCGGAAGCCCGCCCGCTCCAATTCCTCCGTAATGAGGGCGCGCATGCCGTCGCCCGCGTAGGCCTTGGAATTGGGCGTGCTCTGCACATAAATGAGCAGGGCGTTTTTCTTTTCCTCCGGCCGGATGGGCAAAAGGCCTTGGGTGTCCTTTACCAGCGTCACGCCGGCGTCGGCGGCCTGCGCGGTGAAAGCGCGGTGGGCCGGGCAGCCAATTTCGTCCAAAAGCGCCTTGTCGGGATAGCGCACGCTGTCCTCATACAGCTTTAAGCGGGCCTTTAAGCCCAGCACCCGGTGCAGCGCGTCGCTGAGCCTTTCCTCAGTGACGGCGCCCTTTTCCCAGCCCGCCTTCAGGTAGGAAAGGTCCTCTTCAAAATCATTGGCGAACAGGAACATATCACACCCCGCGGCAATACACCGGGGCACGGCTTCGCTGCGCGCCATCACGCCGGACATGCCAATCATATGGGAAGCGTCGGAAATGATGAGGCCGTTGAAGCCCAGCTGGCCCCGCAGCAGGTCCTGCAAAAGCTCAGGCGCCAGGGACGCGGGCATAATCTCCTCATTCCGGATACCGGGGCGCAGCCGCCGGCTCATTTGGGGCAGGGAAATTTGGCCGGTCATAATGGTTTCCAGCCCCTCGTCGATCATGGTCTTGTACACTTTTCCGTAGCTTTCCAGCCATTCCTCCGGGTCCGCTTCGTTGTGGGCCGGGGAAATGTGGGGGTCCAGTTCATCCCAGCCGTCGCCGGGAAAATGCTTGCAGGTGCAGGCCATGTGCGGCGCGGCGTCCTTGATGCCCCGGATATAGGCCCGCACGCAGGAAATCACCCTGTCCGCCCCGCTGCCAAAGGACCGGGTGTTCACAATGGTATTGCGCCAATTTTTGTATATGTCGGCAACCGGATTGAACATCCAGTTCACGCCGATGGCCGCGGCCTCCCTGCCCGCCACGTAGCCCATGCGGTAGGCCGTTTCGTCGCCTTCGCTGGCCCCCGCTTCCGCCGCGGTGGCCACAAAGGTGCCCTCCTTGGGCAAAACGCCGTTGCCGCCGTCGTCGCAGTTCCCGGCGATGAAAACGGGAATGCGGCTGTAGCGCTGGAACAAACGGTTTTGCAGCCACACGGTGTCCTTATCGCCGCCCTGCCAGCGCATGCCGCCGGGCCGGGCGCTTTCCATCAGGGCCTTGATGCGGCCTTCATCCGCCCCCGGAACGGGCTTGAGCAGCACGAAAAGCTGGGATAGCTTTTCGTCTATCGTCATGGAGGCGATGGTATCCTCCACCCACTGGATTTCCTCGTCCGTCAGATAAAAGGGCTTGGCCTTCAAATCCACCATGGCGTTTCTCTCCTCATTTGACGATATCGGTCAGTTCCCGGATGCTCTGCATATTCCAGTCTCCCGCGCCCTTGGACGCGGCGTCGCCCAGGCAGGCCACCTTCATGCCGCCCGCGTGGCCCGCTTCCGCGCCGGACACGGCGTCCTCCACCACCAGGCAGTTTTCCGGCGCGATGCCCAGCATATCGGCGGCCATAACGAACACCTGAGGATCGGGCTTGGAACGGGTGATATTGTTGCCGTCGCTGACGGCGTCAAAATAATCCTTCAGGCCGAGCTGGCCCAGAATGAAGGGCGTGTTTTTGGAGGAGGAGCCGATGGCCAATTTTAGGCCCAGGGCCCTGAGGGCGTCCAGGGTTTCCTTTACTTCGGGGCTTAGATCATCGGGGCTCATTTCCTTGAGGGATTCCCGGTACATATCGTTTTTCTGCTGGGCCAACGCCGCCTTTTGCCCGTCGCTGAGAGCGGGGCCATGGTATTTTTCCAGAATGATTTCCAGGCAGTCCATTCGGCTTACGCCCCGCAGCCGGTTGTTGATTTCCCGGTTAAAGGGCACGCCCAGCCCATCGGACATTTTTTTCCAGGCCCAGTAATGGTATTCATCGGTGGAGCAGATCACGCCGTCCAAATCAAAAATGATGGCTTTGAATTTCATGCTTTTTCCTCCTCAGTAACGCAGGTATTCCTTGCCGCAGAAGGGGTCCACCGGGCTGACGCCCTCAAAGGGCGTTTTGCCCACCAGCTTTTCCACCACGGTGTCGATCATCAAATCATGGTTGGAATAGGCGTTGATATAGGTTTTCACCATGGGCACATCCAGCAGGTGATAGGGATTTTGCAGGGAAATGAACAGGGTGGGCACCACCTCCACGAACCAGGGAATATTGTTTCCCGCGCCGTAGGGGGCGTGCCAGTTGAGGCGGGCGGTGGTTTTGTTGCTGGCGTTTTCCACGTTGCCGATATAGATCACCAAATCATACTTGCTGCGGAATTCCTCCACGGTTTCAAACCGCATGGGCTTGGAAAAATCGAACGCTTCCTCCTGGTAGGGGATCATTTCAAAGCCTTCCTTTTCCATGTCCGCGATGAAGCGCTGGGCCACCCGCTGCTCCGAGGGGCATTTGCCCAGAATTTCAAACAGCACCCGATGATGCCGCTTGGGGTCGATGGGAAGCAGGCTTTGGGTGTCCTTTACCAGGGTGACGGCCTTTTCGGCGCATTCCTTGGCCCAGGCCGCGTGCTGGGCGCAGCCGATGACGGCCAGGTTTTCCTTCCGGGGCGCCAGGGTGCCGTTTTTCTGCTTTTCATGCAGACGGAGCGCCGCCTTGGCGGCCAGGATGCGGGTGACGGCTTCCTCCAGGCGCTTTTGGGACAGGACGCCGCTTTCGTAGCCCTGCCGCATATAGCCCAGGTCCTCTTCGTAATCCTTGTTGAACAGGATCATATCGCAGCCCGCCTCAATGCAGTAGGGCACGCTCCTGCGCCGGTCCATGGCGCACAGGAAGCCCACCATGGGCGAGGCGTCGGTGATAATCATGCCGTTGAAATGCAGCTTTTCCCGCAGCAGGTTCTGCAAAAGCTCCGGAGACAGGGTGGCGGGCATCAGCTTATCCGGGTGATGGGGATTGAACCTTTTCTGGTAAGCCGGCATGGCGATGTGGCCCACCATAACGGTCAAAGCGCCGTTGTCGATGAGGGTTTGATAAATATCGCCGTAGGTTTTGTCCCATTCCTCGCAGGAAAGGGAATTGACGCTGGTCAGAATATGCTGGTCGGTTTCGTCCACGCCGTCGCCGGGGAAATGCTTGATGGATACGGCGCTGCCGCACTCCCTGGCCCCCTTCATGTAGGCCAGGCCGCACTGCTTTACCATTTCGGGGTCGCTGCCGTAGGTGCGCACGTTGGTAATGGGGTTATGGTAATTCCGGTCGATATCCACCACCGGGGCGAAGGCGTAATTGCAGCCCACGGCCTGGCCCTCGGCGCAGGAAATTTTGCCCAGGCGGTAGGCCTGCTCCGGGCCGCCGGCGGCAGCGGCCTGCATTTGCTTGCCAAAGGCCGTGCCCTCGGCCACGATGCCATCGCCGCCCGCTTCCAGGTTGGCCGCTAAAAACAGGGGAATTTTCGTATTCTTTTGCAGATAGGAATAAGCGGAAAACAATTCCTCCGTTTTGCCGGTGCGGAACATGACGCCGCCGGGGCGGCGGCTGAGCAGCTCGTATTGCAGGTATCCTTCGTTGGCCGAATAGCCGATGGGGAAAAACAGCTGTTCCAGCTTTTCGTCGGTAGTCATGGCCGCTTTGGTTTCCTCCACCCAGCGGATATCCTCATCCCGCAGGAAAAAGGGATTACCCTTCAGATCGATCATTTTTTTACTTCCTCCTCGCTTACGCCTTTAAAGCCAAAAGCCGCTTCGCGCCCTCCTGCACCATGTGGGGGTTGAAGCCCCGGAAGAACAGGAATTGCAGTTCGTTCAGGCTCATGGTTAAAAATTCCGCATCGTTTGTCTGAATCATTTCATACGCCGCGGGCAGATCGGCCTTGAGCAGCGCCAGGGCCTCCGGGTCGTCCTTCATTTCGTCCAGGCGGCTTTCCAGGGTGTATTTGAGCCGGTAATCCCGGCTGGGCCGGTAGGTTTTTTCAAACACGCCCGCGGTGAGCTCAATTTTTTCATCCGTCCCCGGCAGGCAGGCTTCCGCCGTGCAGCCAAAGGGCACCTCCCAGCGGACGTGCAGGGTGCCGTCCCCGTTGATGCGCCAATGGGAGGCGTACACGCCGCGGACGGAATCGTAGGAGCAATCCATTTCCCTTGCCCGCCAGGTGGGCTGGGGCGCAAAGCGCACCCGGCCAAAGCCCGGCTCCAGGGGCTGAATGCCCGATAGATCGCGGTACACGTATTCCATCACGGCCCCGTAGGAATAATGGTTCAGGGAATTCATGCCCGTGCCGCTGATGGAGCCGTCGTCCAGCACGCTGTTCCAGCGCTCCCAAATGGTGGTGGCCCCCAGGTTCACGCAGTGCAGCCAGCCGGGGAAGCCCTCCTGGAACAGGAAGTGGGCCGCCAGGTCCTCCATGCCGTTTTCCGCCAGCACGCGGCACATCATGGTGGCGCCCACAAAGCCGCCCTTGATCTTGTAGCAATCCTTCTGGAAGCGCCTTTTCAGGCCCTCCAGCACGCGTGCTTTATCAATGTACACGCCGAAATTCAGGCACAGCAGGTACGCCGTCTGCGTATCCACGCACAGCCGCCCGTTGGGGCTGAAATACTCCCGCAGAATGGCGGCGCGAATCTCCTGCGCCCGCTTGTCCAGCGCCTGCGCGTCCTCCGCTTTTTCCAAAATACGGGCCGCCCTGGCCGTTTTGAGGGTGGAGGCGTAATAATACATGCTGGCGACGAAGAAATCGTCGGTGCCGCCCTTCATGCTCTGGGGCGTTACGCCGTCCTGGGCCAGCCAATCGCCGAAATGAAAGCCGAAATCCCACAGCCGGCGGCCGCCGTTCTCCTCGTCCTGGCGGAAAATCCATTCCACCCAGTCCCGCATGAGGGGATATTGCTCCTTTAGGTCCGCCTTGTCCCCATAAAAATCATACAGGGTCATGGGCAGGAAGGCGGCCACGTCGCCCCACACGCTGCTGCCGCTGGGCATGGGGCTGAAATTGGGCAGATAATTGGCCACCGCGCCTTCGTGCTTTTGCTGGTCCAGGCGAAGGTCGGCCAGGAATTTCCGGTAAAAGGCGCGGGTATCCATCTGGAAGCAGGCGGTGGGCGAAAACACCTGGGCGTCCCCCGTCCAGCCCAGGCGCTCATCCCGCTGGGGACAGTCCGTGGGCATATCCAGGAAATTGGAGCGCTGGCCCCAGAAGGCGTTTTTCGCCAGGCGGTTCAGCTTTTCATTGCCGCTGTGAAAGCGCAGGGCGGTATCCAAATCAGAATACACCACCTGGCCGCAAAAATCCTCCTTCCGGATTTCCTTGGGCCAGCCGGTGACGCGCACATAGCGGAAGCCAAAGAAGGTGAAATGGGCCCGCACCCGCTCCCTCCGCCCGTCGGATACATAGATCATCTGCGCCTTGGCGGTGCGGTAATTGTCGTTATAAAAATTGCCGTTTTGCAATATTTCGCCGTGATCCAGCACAATGCGGGCGCCGGAGGGAAAATCCGCTTCGTATTCCAGATATCCCGCAAAATTCTGCCCCATATCCAGCACCGTTTCCCCCGCGGGCGTGGTGATGATTGCCTGCACGGGCAGGGTGTCCTTTACGATGACGGGCAGGCTGCACCGGTCCTTAAGCGGCAGGCCGGGCGCGGCGGCGGCGGGCTTATCCGGGTTTTCCTTTCCCTGCCAGAGCAGGCGGTTTAAGCACTCGCCGTCGTAAATGTCGGTATATTCAAAATCGCTGCCCCGATACCGCCAGCTTTCATCGGTGCCGATCACCTGCTCCATGCCGTCTGAAAGGGTCAGGCGCAATTCGGCCAGCGCCTGAAAGCGGCTGCCAAAGGTTTCCCTGCCGCCCTCATAGCCCAGCCTGCCCTTGTACCAGCCGTTGCCGCACAGGATGCTCAGCCTGTTTTTTCCTTCCTTCAGAAGGGAAAGCACATCGTAGGCCTGCGCCTGCACGTACGCGTGATAATCGTTGCAGAAGGGGGACAGCAGATCGCTCCCCGCCTTTTCGCCGTTCAGGTACGCTTCATACAGGCCCAGGCCGGTCACGTACAGCCGGGCGGAAACGATTTTTTCATCCACGGAAAAATCCCGGAAGAACAGGGGATGGAACGTATCCTCCTGCGCCGTGCCGATCCATTTGGCCGCCCAGGGCTCCTCCATTTTCCCGGTTTCAAAAAAGGAGGCCGCCGCCGCCCGGTCGCCGCCGTCGCCTTCGGCTTCAACGCGCAGGTAATAGCGGGTGCGGGGCTGGAGGGAAAGGGGCACCGCTTCTCCCGCACAGGAAAGCTGTGCCGCCTCCTTTTCATACAGGACCTGGGAAAAAGCCGGGTCGCCCGCCACCGTCAATTTTTCGCGGATGGGCCGGACGGACTTACTTTCCGTCACCTTCCAGGAAACGGACACGTGCGGCAGCGCAAAGCCCAGCGGCTCCCGAATGCCGTTTACGCGGATTTGCGTGATTTTCATCGTTCTGTCCTTTCAAAAAAGCGGGCATGGCGTTCTCGCCATCGCCCGCCATTTGGTGGTTTTTTAAAATTCGAGGTATTATGCTTTTGCAGCGCCGTGCACGGCGAACATTTTGCCAAACAGCTTTTTGATGTTCTGCCCCTGCCCGGCCACCAGGTTTACCAGGAACACGAACAGACCCATCATCGCCGTGGAAATCGCGCCGCCCATTTCGGCCTTGAACACGGTGGTGAGGCCGGTCTTCATCATGCAGATGGCCAGGGAGCCCATGATGATGCCGATGGTGTCGCCGCAGAAGGCGCCGATGTACAGGCCCACAAACACGGGCAGGATGTTGGAGAACAGCTCGCCCACCGTGCTCAGGGAGGAGAAGCTGGCGTCCCGCTTGCCCAGGGAGGCCCAGATGATGGTGGCAAAGCCGAAGATCAGGCCGCTGTAGACATAGCTGAGGATGACGTTCTTGTTCTCGTTGATGCCGATGTTCACGGCGGCCTGCTGGTTTTTGCTCAGCAGCAGGCTCTGCTTGCCGGTGGTGGCGATGTAGTTGTACACCGCGTAGACCAGCACCGCCCCGGCGAAGGGCAGCAGCACCGTGGGATAGGCGGAGAGCTGCTTGATGAATTTCACGGAGACCAGGTTGATGCCGCCGCCGCCGAAGACCAGCGGGGTGATGGATTCATACAGCAGCGCCATGCCGATGGTGGCGATCATGATCGGCAGACGGCCGTAGACATACACCAGGGCCACGCCCACGCTGAGCAGCACGCACATGGCCACCGCGATGACGCAGAACAGAAGGGGGCTGCCGGTGCCGGCGTCGCGGGCGATGCTGCCCGCCACGATGGCGGCCACCAGCATGATGGAGCCGCCGGAAAAGTCAAACCGGCCGTTTTTGAACTGGAGGCCGATGCCCATGGCGCAGGCCACCGATACCGCCACGTTGGGAATCATCACCTTCCACATGGCCATGTTTTCCAGGAACTTTTTCCCATTGGCATTGCACAGGACCTTCATGACCACAAACATGATGACGGGCAGCATCAACGTTCCTGCGATGCGCTTGAGAATGTCCAACGCTTTTTTCATGGGTTCTGCCTCCAATATCAGCAGTGATTGCGTAAAAAAGGGATTGGGGGAATGCCCCGTCCGGGAGCGGGCCTCCCGGACGGAGAAAAGGGATTCATTACTTCATGTAGCCTTCCACGGTGAAGCTCTGGCAGAATTCGGTCAGGGCCTGGTAGCTGGCGTCGGGGTTCACGCTGGTGAAGTAATCCTTCATATCGTCCCAGCTGGCCTGAGCCTTGCTGAGGCGGTCCGCGTCGTTGGAAGCGCCCATGGGAGAATTGTTGATGACGGCTTCAAACTTTTCGGTGCTGTTAATGGCCATGATGCCGGAATCCAGCCGTTCGATGCCGGGATAATCCTTGTACATATTGCCGGAAATGGCGGCGTCGATCAGGGCCATGGGCCAGATGATGCTTTCAAAGGCAGCGGTGGTGAGGCGGACGATGTTCTTGTCGTCGCCGCAGTCGGCCATCAGGTCGGGGTCGTTGT
>CAMOHY010000073.1 GCA_946615495.1 uncultured Clostridia bacterium | reverse complement strand
AGCAGTTTGTGGAAGTGGGCATTGCGGAGCAGAACCTGGTTTCCATCGCGGCGGGCCTGGCCTCCTGCGGGAAAAAGGCCTTCGCCGTTTCGCCTGCCTCCTTCATGTCCACCCGCAGCTATGAGCAGTGCAAGGTGGACTGCGCCTATTCCAATACCAATGTGAAGCTGGTGGGCATTTCCGGCGGCGTCAGCTACGGGGCCCTGGGCATGACCCATCATTCCGCCCAGGATATTGCCGCCATGAGCGCCATTCCCGGCATGCGGGTGTATTTGCCCTCTGACCGGCACCAGACAAGAAAACTGTTCGAGGCCTTATTAAAAGATACCCAGACCGCCTATATCCGCCTGGGCCGGAACCCGGTAGAGGACGTGTACGAAGAAAATAACGTGCCCTTCCAAATGGACAAGGCCACCGTGCTGTCCGAGGGCGCGGACGTGCTGCTGGTGGCCTGCGGCGAAATGGTACGCCCCATTCAGGACGCGGCCAGGCTGCTGAACGAGCAGGGCATTTCCACCGGCGCGCTGGACATGTACTGCGTCAAGCCCCTGGACAAAGAAGGGCTTTTAAAAGCCGCCCAGGGCAAGCGCCTGATCGTTACGGCGGAGGAGCACGCGCCCTTTGGCGGCCTGGGCAGCATGGTCGCCCAGGTGATTTCCGCCAACGACCCCAAGCGGGTGCTCAACCTGGCCCTGCCGGACAGCCCGGTCATTACCGGCACTTCCCAAGAGGTGTTTGCTTATTACGGATTGACCGGCGAAGGCATCGCCCAAACGGTCCTGAACGCGTGGAAGAGGTGAAAAAGCATGGCAGGGTATATCATCGCCATTGACCAAAGCACCCAAAGCACCAAAGCCCTGCTGTTTGACGGCGCGGGCCGCATCCTTCTGCGGGTGGACCGGCCTCACCGGCAGCTCATTGACGAAAGGGGCTACGTGGAGCACGACCCGGAGGAAATTTACGGCAACCTGCTTTCCCTCATTCCGGAGCTTTTGCAAAAAAGCGGCGTTGACCCCCAGGAGATATGGGCCGTTGGCATCAGCAACCAGCGGGAAACGGCGCTCATGTGGGACAGGGCCACGGGAAAGCCCGTTTACAACGCGGTGGTGTGGCAGTGCGCGCGGGGCGCGGCCATTTGCGATGAATTGGCGGCCAGCGCCGAAGCGGTGCGGCAAAAAACGGGGCTCAGGCTGTCGCCCTATTTTTCCGCCGCCAAGCTGGCCTGGATTCTGCGAAATGTGCCGGGCGTCCGGGAACGGGCGGAAAAGGGCGAAATCTGCTGCGGCACCATGGACAGCTACCTCATATTCCGGCTGACGGGCGGAAAAGCCTTCCGGACGGATTATTCCAACGCCTCCCGCACCCAGCTGTTCAACATTCATTCCCTCGCATGGGATGAAGAGCTCTTATCCCTCTTTGGCATTCCCTCCCGCTGCATGGCGGAGCTTACGGCTTCGGACGCCGTGTTTGGCGAAACGGATTTTGGCGGCGCGCTGCCCCATCCCGTTCCCATCCACTGCGCGCTGGGCGATTCCCACGCCGCGCTGTTTGCCCAGGGCTGCCTGGAAAAGGGCATGCTGAAGGTGGGCTACGGCACCGGCTCCTCCATTATGATGAACATTGGGGAAAAGCCCATCCTTTCCCAGCTGGGCATCGTCACCTCCCTGGCCTGGAAGCTGAAGGGGCAGGTGAACTACATTCTTGAAGGCAATGTGAATTATTCCGGGGCCATCGTCACCTGGCTCAAGGACCAGGCCGGGCTGCTCAGCAGCGCCAAGGAATCCCAGGCGCTGGCGGAAAAGGCCAATCCGCAGGATAAAACCTATCTGGTGCCCGCCTTTTCCGGCCTGGGCGCGCCCTATTGGCGCAGCGACGTTTCCGCCGCCTTCATTGGCATGAGCCGCACCACTGGCCGGGCGGAAATGGTCAAGGCGGGGCTGGAGGCCATTGCTTACCAGATCACGGACATTGTGGAGCTTATGCAGCAGGAGGCCCGCATTCCCCAAGTGGAGCTGCGGGTAGACGGCGGCCCCTCCCGCAACGGCTGGCTGATGCAGTTTCAAAGCGACATGCTGCGCAGCCCTGTGCTGGTGCCGGAGGCGGAGGAATTATCCTGCGTGGGCGTAGCCTACGCCGCGGGCATGGCGCTGGGCCTTTACAATGAAAGCATTTTTGAAAACAACCGCTATTTCCGCTACACGCCGGGCATGGACGAAGCCCTGCGCCGGCAAAAGCACGCGGGCTGGAAGGAAGCCGTGAAGCGGATTCTGTAAAGAACAGGGGAAAAAACAGTTTTAGTTACGAAGGAGTGAACAGAGTTCAGAGTACAGTTTTAGATCGTCTAAATAATGGATCGCGTGCCTTTATATCAACATAAACTGTACTCTGATAACTGCACTCTCCTTCATTGTTAAAGTGTTCTTTCCGAAACGAAGATCATGATAAAGGAGATAAGCGCTATGAAAGTATCCTTGGTATATACCGGCACCACCCCCGAACTGATTGAGCTGGTGGAAAAGGAAGTACGGAAAAATATCGGCCCCGACGCTGAAATCATCAGCAGCCAGGACCCCACCATCATCGCCGAAGTGCGCCAGGCCGGTTACGTGACCCCCGGCGCCGCCGCCCGGCTGATTGGCATGTACGCCGCCGCCGTGCAGCAGGGCGCGGACGCCATCCTGAATATCTGCTCCTCCGTGGGCGAAGTGGCGGACGCGTTCCAGCCCGCCGCCCGCTATATCGGCGTGCCGGTGGTGCGCATTGACGAGGAAATGTGCCGCCAGGCCGTGCGCCTGGGCAGCCGCGTGGGCGTGCTGGCCACCCTGGCCACCACCCTGGACCCCACCAAGGGCACCATCAGCCGCGTGGCCAGAGAAATGGGCAAGCACGTGGAATTGGTGGACGGCCTGGTGGACGCCTTCAATATGGACCAGGACCAGTTCCGCGTCCTGCTGGTCGGCGCCGCCCAGAAGATGGCCGGAAAGGTGGACGTGATCGTGCTGGCCCAGGGCTCCATGGCCTATGTGGAACAGGACATTGAAAAGGCCGTTGGCATACCCACCCTGTCCAGCCCCCGCTTTGGCGCGATAGAATTGAAAAAAGCCCTTCAGGCGAAAGGATCGATAGCATGATTACCGATACCGCCCGCTCCCCCTTTGCCCGCCTGCGCACCATTCCTTACCGGGATGTGAGCTGGACCAAAGGGCTGTACAAGGAACGGTTTGACACCGTGGCCGCCGTCACCGTGCCCCACTTGCAGCACATGTTTGAGGAAAAGGACATCAGCCACGTGGTGGAAAATTTCCGCATCGCCGCCGGGGAGGCGGAAGGGGAATTTGACGGCACCGTGTTTGGCGACGGCGATTTTTACAAATGGTTTGAAGCGGCGGTGTACACGGCGGTGAAAACGGAAAACCAGCCGCTGCTTGACCAGCTGGAAAGCTACATCGCCCTCTTTTCCCGCGCCCAGCAGCCGGACGGCTACCTGTCCACCAAGCAGATCATTGGGGAAAAGCAGGGAAAGGGGCCCATGCGCCAGGGCGACATCAACGATTTTGAAGTGTACAACATGGGCCACATGTTCACCTCCGCCTGCCTTTATTTCCGCCTGACGGGAAAGGACAGCTTTTTGCGGGTGGCGGAAAAGGCGGCGGGATACCTGAAAAACCTGTATGAGGAGGCTGCCCGCACGGGAGAAGTGAAAACGGCGGTGTGCCCTTCCCATTACATGGGCCTGATCGAGCTGTACCGCACCACGGGAAAAGCGGAATACCTGTCCCTCGCCCGCCTGGCGGTGGAGCTTCGGGATTCCGTAAAAAACGGCCTGGACGATAACCAGGACCGGCTGCCCTTAAAGCAGCACCGCAAAATCGTGGGCCACGCCGTGCGCGCCAATTACCTGTACGCCGGGCTGGCCGACCTGTATATGGAGTCGGGCGATCCGGATTATTATCAGGTGCTTCAGGCGGTGTGGCGGCATTTGGTCACCCAGAAAATGTACCTGACCGGCGGCTGCGGCGCCCTGTATAACGGCGCTTCCCCCTACGGCAATTTCTTTCACCATCAATTGGTGCATCAGGCCTACGGCTACGAATACCAATTGCCCAATATCACCGCCTATAACGAAACCTGCGCTTCCCTGGGCGGCGTATTCTGGGCCTGGCGCATGTTCCTGATGGACCCGAAGGCAGAATACATGGACATGCTGGAGCGCATGATGCTGAACGTGAACATGGCGGGCATGAGCCTGAACGGCAAAAAATTCTTCTACGAAAATATGCTGGAGCGGGCCAAGGAGCTGGCCTACGAGCTGCTTTGGGGTCAGGAGCGCACCGAGTATATTACCAGCTACTGCTGCCCGCCCAACCTGGCCCGCACCCTGGCCCAAACGGCGGAATACGCCTACGCGGAGGATGAAGACAGCGTATGGACCGGCCTGTACGGGGCCAATACCGCCCGTTTCCAATTAAAAAACGGCGCGGCCTTTACCCTGAATCAGGAAACCGGCTATCCCTTTGATGGAAAAATCACCTTTACGGTGGAAGAAAGCAACGGCGTGCCCTTTACCCTGCGCCTGCGCGTTCCCGCCTGGGCGGAGGGGGCGCGCCTGGCCGTTGGGGACAATGCCCAAACGCTCAAGGCGGGGCAATACGCCGCCGTTTCCGCCGGGCCGGGCTTTTCCTGCGTGCTTTCCCTGCCTGCCGCGCCCCGGCTCACCGTGGGCCACGGCATGATTGAGGAGGACCGGGGCCGGGCCGCCGTGGAGGCGGGGCCGCTGGTATACTGCCTGGAGGGCGTGGACGTGCCAAGTGGCGTGAGCGTGCAGGACGTGCTGCTGCCCCTGCGCCCAACCTTTACGGAAACGGAAATAACGGTGGAGGGGCGCAGCGTGAAGGCCTATGAAACCACGCTGCTTTGCCGGGACGCGCCTCAAGACGGGGACAAATTGTACCGGACGTTGGAGGAAAAAGCGCTCCGCCCCATCCCCGCGCGGCTCATTCCCTATTATGCCTGGGACAATCGGGGCCGGGGAGAAATGCTCATCTGGATGCCCCTGGCCTGGCGGGAGGTATAAAAGGATATGGAACAGCAATGGAAGCCCTTGAACGCGGAGGAAACCTTCGCCGCCTGCGAAGCTCTTTGGGCAAATGAAAACGCCCGCGAAACCGTGCGCCAGCTTTACGACGAAGCCTACGCCGCCTTTGACCGCCAGGTGATGGTGCTGGATGACGACCCCACCGGCGTGCAAACGGTGCACGATATCAGCGTCGTTACCGATTGGGAGCAGGAAACGCTGGAGCGCATGACCGCCTCCAGCGAACGGATGTTTTTCGTGCTCACCAATTCCCGCAGCTTTTCCGCCGCGAAAACGGCCCAGGTGCACCGGAACATTGCGGAAAACGCCTGCCGGGCCGCCCGGAAAGCGGGGAAGCAGCTCATGATCGTTTCCCGCGGGGATTCCACCCTGCGGGGCCACTATCCCCTGGAAACGGAAACCCTGCGCCGGGTGCTGGAGGAAAACGGCCACGCGCCCTTTTCCGGCGAGGTGCTCTGCCCCTTTTTCCGGGAGGGCGGCCGCTTTACCCTGAACGGCGTTCACTATGTAAAGGAGGGCGGCCAGCTTACCCCCGCCGCCCAAACCGAATTCGCCAAAGACAAAACCTTTGGCTACAGCCATTCCAGCCTGGCGGAGTACATTGAGGAAAAATCCAAGGGGGCTGTGAGCGCGGACCAGGTGATTTCTATCTCCCTGCGGGAGCTTCGCAGCCTGCAATGGGACAAGGTGGAGCAAAAGCTGCTTCACGCGGCGGGCTTCCATTTCATCGCCGCCGACGCCCTGGAGGAAGCCGATGTGCAGGCTCTGGCGGTGATTTTGATGCGGCTGATGCAAAAGGGCCGCAGCTACATGCTCCGCAGCGCGGCGGCGGTGCCCAAGGTGTTCGGCCATGTGGAGGACCGGCCGCTGCTTGCCAAAAACGAAATGGTGGACCCCGCCTCCAAGGTGGGCGGCCTGGTGATCGTTGGCTCCCACGTGAAAAAAACGACGGATCAGCTGCATTGCCTCCAAGCTTCGGACCGGCCCCTGTCCTTCATCGAATTTGACGTAAGCGGCTGGGCGCGGGAAGGGGCCCTGGCGCAGGAAACCCGCCGGGTGACGGCCCAGGCGGAGGCGGCCATGCGGCAGGGAAAAACCGCCGTGGTGTTTACCAGCCGCACGCTCATTGCCCCGCAAGGCGCTTCGCCTGAAAAAATGCTGGAAATTTCCGTGCGCATTTCCGACGCGGTAACGGCCGTGGTGTCCTCCCTTTCCTTCAGGCCCCGTTTTCTCATCGCCAAGGGCGGCATTACCTCCAGCGACGTGGGCGTGAAAGCCCTGAAAGTAAAAAAGGCCCTGGTGCTGGGCCAGGCCCAGCCGGGCATCCCGGTTTGGAAAACGGGAGAAGAAAGCCTGTTTCCCGGCCTTTCCTATATCATCTTCCCCGGCAACGTGGGCACGGAGGGCACTCTGCGCGCCATCGTGGAAGCGCTATGCTGAATAAAGGAGGGCTGCAAGCATGTCCCGAAAAATCATTATTTCCCTGGCGCCGGTAAAGGCCGGCGCACCCATCGATAAAATGGCTCTGGCGGAGGATGTGGCCCAGAGCGTGAAGGCGGGCGCGGGCATGTGCCATTTGCACTGCCGCCGCCCCGACGGCAGCCTGACCCCGGATACCGGCGAATTCATCGATACCTTTGAAGAAATCCTCAAGCGCACCGACGTGGTGGTGCAGGCCTCCACCGGCGGCATTTCTCAAATGACCATTGAGGAGCGCTGCCATCCCCTGAATTACTGGCGGGTGGAAAGCTCCTCCTTAAACGGCGGCAGCACCAATTTGAACGGCGCGCTCTACATCAACACCGACGCCGACATCGATTACTGCGCCAAGCAGTCCTACGACCGGGGCATCATCCCGGAGGTGGAGGTGTTCGATATCGGCATGATCTACAACATCGAGCGCAGCGCCCAGCGCGTGCCCTACCGCCGCCCCATTTTTTACAACCTGGTGTTCGGCCACCAGGGCGGCATGCAGCCGGACATGGCCTGCCTGACCGCCTTCCGCTCCGCCGTGCCCGCGGACGCCCGCTGGGGCGTTACCCATTATGGCCGGGATAATTGGGATTTCCTGGCCGGGGCCATGGCCCTGGGCGCGTCCATCGTGCGCATCGGCTTTGAGGACAGCGCTTACCTGGCCCCCGGCCAATACGCCCAGTATAATTACCAGGTGGTGGAACGGCTGGTAAGCCTCATCCGCGCCATGGGCCTGGAGCCCGCCACGCCGGCGGAAGCCCGGCAGATTCTGGGCGCTCTGCCCCGGAAGCTGTTTTGATCTTCCCAGCTGTATCAGGAGGAAAAAACGATGATGGATTTTGCTTCCCTGCCCTTAACCGAACTCATCCGCCCGGAGGGCTTTGACTGTCCCTGCGGCAAGCACCATGTGTGCGCCATGGACTATTTAGCCATCGGCCCCGGCGTAATCAGCCAAGTACCGGATATGGTGCGGGCCATGGGCTGCCAAAAGCCCTTTGTGGTGTGCGACCAGAACACCTATGAGGCGGCGGGCGAAAAGGTGGCCGCCCTGCTTCGGGCGGCGGGCATTGAAACGGTTTTGTACATTATTCCCTGCGCCGGGCAGAAAATTGCCCCGGCGGAATGGGAAGTGGGCAGCGTGCTGATGCACTACGACCCTTCCTGCGATTTGCTGCTGGGCGTGGGCAGCGGCGTGGTCAACGATATCTGCAAGGTGGTGGGCAACGCGCTGGGCAAAAAGAGCGCCATCGTAGGCACCGCCCCGTCCATGGACGGCTACGCCTCCAATTCCTCCGCCATGGAAATTAACCACGTGAAAATGACCCTGTTCAACCGCGCGCCCAAGGGTATTCTGCTGGACACGGACATTCTGTGCCGGGCGCCCATGCGCATGCTGTGGGCCGGGCTGGGCGATATGGCGGCCAAATATATCGCCCTGTGCGAATGGCGCATGAGCCATATCGTCACCGGCGAATATTACTGCGAAGAGGTGGCCGCCCTCATGCGCGCCGCCCTGAAAAAGGTGGTGGACGCGGCGGAGGGCATTCCGCAGCGGAAGCCCGCGGCCATTCAGTCCATCGCCGAGGGCCTGGTCATTTCCGGCATCGCCATGGCCTTTGCGGAAATTTCCCGTCCCGCCTCCGGCACGGAGCATTATTTCTCCCATATGTGGGAAATGATGGCCCTGGAGCGCAATCAGCCCTACGATCTCCACGGCATTCAGGTGGGCATCGGCACGGTGCTGATGCTGAAAATGTACCGCAAATTCCGGCAGATCACGCCGGATGAAAAGCAGGCCGAAGCCTACTGGCAGCAAATGACCCCCGAAAAATGGGAGGCCCAGATTCGCCGTATTTTCGGCAAAACCGCCCCGGAAATTATGGAAATGGAGCGCCAGGGCAAAAAGAACGATCCCGCCGCCCACCGGGAGCGCCTGCAGCGCATCATTACCCATTGGGACGGCATTATGGCCGCCGTTTCCGAAGAACTGCCCGACGAAAAAAAGCTGCGCGCCCTGCTGGAGAAAACCGGCATGCCCACCAAGCCCTCCCAGATCGGCATTTCGGTGGAGGACACGGTGAACGCCTTTGTGGGCGCGCGGGACGCCCGGCTGAAATACCTGTCCTGCACGTTGCTTTGGGATTTGGGGCTGACGGACGAATTCGCGGCTTATCTGGCCCAGGTGGCGGAGGAATGAACAGGGCCGCCCTTACGGGGCGGGAAACACCTTTTCAAATTCTTCGCAGACCAGGAGCATATCCCCGGTAAACTTTTTCCCAGCAGCCGCCATTTCCGCGGTAAAAAAGGCCTTATGCGCCTGCCGCCAATAGGCCAGGGACAAATCTCCCTCCCCTTCGCGCCGGGCGTGGTCCGCCGTCACCTGGCAGAAGGGGGCCAGGTACACGCGGGTGGTTTGGATGATGCAGACGGCGTTTTCCCTTCCGTCCAGCACCACGCTGTACTCCCCCGCCTGCGGAAGCTTCTCCCCTTCCGCCTCGTAGAGCGCGCAGGCGGAGCAGGTGGCTGTTTTCCGGCCTGCCAGCACCAATTGGGCCAGCGCATCCGGCTCATCGCCAAAGGCCCAGGCCTCGTATTCGCCCTGCAGGCCCGACAAAGTCCACATTTCTTCCGCGGTCATGCTTCCCTCCATTTATCCATTTATGAAAAAATACGCCCGTCTGCTGCGCGCAGGCGGGCCAGACCGTCGGCAAATCCCCAGGAAAGTATGAAAGGGCTTGGGCCCTTTCATCAG
>CAMOHY010000072.1 GCA_946615495.1 uncultured Clostridia bacterium | reverse complement strand
TGGTGCATGCCGCTGTCGATTATCAGCCTGTCTTTTGCCGCTTATGCCCAGGTGATGGAGAAAAAAATCATGTCCCTGGCGCTTCCGATAACGGACGGCGCGGTTGGCGTGGTGCTGTTCAGCCTCATCCTGATCCCGGCCCTGGGAATCAACGGCCTGTATATCGCCAACATCCTCAACGGAGCGCTTTGCGCATTGCTCATTGCCGTGATTGCGTGGCTGGAAAAGAAGCGTTTCCCGCACAGCGTGGAGGCGCTGATGGCGATTCCCGATTCCTTTGGAGTGAGCGGGGATCGGCGGATGGACATTACCGTTCGGAGTATGGAGCAGGTGGTCCGGATTTCTAAAACAATTGAGGATTTCTGCCTCCAGAAGAACATTGATTCCACACGGTCGTACTACGTCGCGCTCTGCACGGAGGAAATGGCCGGAAACAGCATTGCCCACGGCTTCACAAAGGACAAGAGAAAGCATTCCGTAGATATCCGGCTGACCTGCATGGAGGATGAGATCATTGTACGCATTCGGGACGACTGCATGGCCTTCAATCCCGCGGAGCACGCCCAGATCATCAATCCCAAGAGCCGGGAGGAACGCTTCAAGGATATGGGCATCCGCATGGTGTATTCCATTGCCAAAGAAGTGAACTATCAGAACCTGCTGGATCAAAACGTTCTGACCATTCATCTCTAAGCGGCGGAGAGAAAAAAGGACCGTTGTTCATGATTTCAGCCCCGGCCAGACTTCATTCGTGAAGCGCTGGCGGGGGTTTTTTCGTGAAGAGCCAAATAATTGTCAAATAATTGTAAATTTATGGCCCTGCGGCGGGCTTACCGTTTGCCTTTTTCCATGGAATCAAGTATAATACAAAGGAAAAAAGCTTGCGGAGGTTCGGCCATGGCGGCTATTCTTTATTATTTGCTGTATTCGCTTGGCGGCGTGGTAATCGTCTTTTGCCTGCTGCCGAAAAAATCGCCGGTGGTGCGGGTGTGGCTGGGGCTGTGCCTGGGGCTGGCGCTGGAAATGTGGCTGCCCGCTTTATGCGCCTTTGCCTTCACCTTTTCAAAGACGGCCCAGGCCGTGGCCATCGCGCCGCTGCTGGCGCTGACGGCTTGCGCGGTCTTTTTGCGGGACAAAAGCCCCTGGGCCAAGCTGCAGGAAAAGGATAAAAGGCTTATCAGGCTGCTGGCGCTGGTGGCCCTGCCGCTGACGGTCGTGACCGGGTATCTGCATTGGACCCACACCATCATGCCCCGCGCCGACGGCTCCATTCACGTGGGCCAAAGCACCTACGGCGACCTGGCCCTGCATTTGGCCATCGCCTCCAGCGTGCGGAACGCCTCGTTCCCGCCGCAGTACAATATCCTGCCCGGAGCGCTGCTTGCCTACCCCTTCCTGGTGGATTCGCTGTCCACCACGTTCATGCTGCTGGGGCTGAACCTGCGCTGGGCCGTGCTTTTTCCCAATCTTATCATGACGGCGCTCACCTTTTCGGGCTATGTGATTCTGGCGGAGCGCATGGCCGACAGCCGGAAGGGGGCCGCGCTTGCCGCCCTGCTGTTTTTCTTGAACGGCGGCCTGGGCTTTATGTACCTGGTGGATATGCAGGGCGTGGCGCTGGGCAGCTACATGGATAATCAGCTGCAAAGCGTGGCGGGCCTGTGGCAGCGCATTGAAAACGTGCTGAACGGCTGGTACCAAACCCCCGCCAACCACCAGGAATTTGGCACCTATAACCTGCGCTGGAGCAATGTGATCGTAGATATGATGGTGCCCCAGCGCACGACCCTTGGAGGCTGGTGCCAGGTGATTCCCTGCATCTATCTGCTCTACGACGCTATCCGCCCCCAAACGGCTTTGTCCGCGGCCCTGCCCGCGGCCGGGGACGGGGCCGCCCCTTTGCCGCGCCGCCGGGAAATTTCCTGGCGCCATACCATTCTGCTGGGCCTGTGGGCGGGCATGCTGCCCATGGTGAACACCCACTGCTTCCTGGCCCTGGGGCTGCTGAGCGCGGGCTGGATGGCGTATGATTTGATCCGCTGCCGCCAGGAGCGGCTGAGCGCCCTCCTTTTTTGGGGCGTTTACGGCCTGCTGGCCGTGGCGGTGGCCGCGCCGCAGCTGTTTACCTGGACCTTTAACCAGGCGGTGGGCAACGACCGGTTCCTGAAATTCCACTTTAACTGGGTGAATAATCCCTCCTCCGGCATGCGGGACGGCTATTTATGGTTCTACATCAAAAATATCGGGCTGCCCTTCATCCTGCTGCTGCTGGCCCTGCTGGAAAAAAACGAAAAGCGGCGCTTCATCGCCTCCGGCGCGTTCGTCATCTTCCTGGCCGCGGAGTTCATCCAGTTTCAGCCCAATGAGTACGACAACAACAAGCTGTTTTATATCTGGTACATGCTCTGCGCGGTCATCGCGGCGGATTACGGCCTGGAATTGCTGGGCAGGCTGAAGGGCCTGCGCGCCAGGCCGGTGGTGGCCGTCCTGTGCGCCTTTGCCTGCTTTTTTACCGGCATCCTGGCCGTTGCGCGGGAAATAAAGAGCGATTACATGCTGTTTTCCAAGGCTGAGGTGGAAGCGGCGGAATACGTGGAAAACAACACGGACCAGCACGCCACCTTCATGACGGATTACAGCTGGCACCTGAATTTGGTCAGCACCCTGGCGGGGCGGAACATCGTGTGC
Organism: uncultured Clostridia bacterium; assembly: GCA_946615495.1. Taxonomy (GTDB): domain Bacteria; phylum Bacillota; class Clostridia; order Christensenellales; family Aristaeellaceae; genus RUG563. The sequence goes on along the minus strand of CAMOHY010000072.1, from coordinate 6,823 downwards.
GGCCCCGACATCTGGCTTATTTACCACGGCTACGACAACCGGGACCGGCAGTCCGATATCCTCGCCTTTTACGCGGACCCCTACGGCAATGCCGGCGTGCTGAAAAAATATAACGTGGATTACATTCTGGTGGGCAGCTACGAGCGCAGCAGCATGAGCGCCAACACCCGCGCCTTGGACCTGCTTTATCCCAGAGTGTACGCAAGCGCGGATGAGAGCATCATCATTTACGGGGTAGAAGGGGCCAGGGTATGGTGAGACGGTTTCTGGCCTATTCTTTGGCCCATGGCAGGCCTGTGAAGGCGCTGTTTGCCGAAAGCATGAAATATCAAAACATCCGGGTGGTGGCCCTGGATGAAACCACGGTTTCTTACCTGACCGCGGGGCGGAAAAACCCCGTAACCGTGCCCCTGGACGCCATCCTTTCCGCCTCCTATGCGCGGGGGGACGACGGGGACACCCTGAAATACGCTTCTTGGGAACAGGAGGAAAAAAAGATATGAAATCGAAAGCGGGTTGGCTGGAGGGGCTCAGGTTCATCATCACCGGCGGCGTATGCTTCCTGGTGGAATTCGCTTTCCTGGTGCTGCTGCGGGATAAATGCGGGCTGGATACCCTCATCGCCGTGCCCATCGCTTTTTTGATCTCGGTAATCCTGAATTATCTGCTGTGCGTCAAATGGGTGTTTTCCGGCGCTAAGGACCAGGGGAATACCGCCAAGGCCGGGTTTCTTGTCACCAGCGTCATGGGCCTGTTTCTCAATGAATTGCTGATGCTTTTGTTCCGCGGCGTTTTCGGAGAGGACGGCGTGGTGCTTACCCTGTTTGGCTTCACGGTGACCATGTATATGGTGAACAAGGTGCTGTCTACCGGCATCGTGATGATATGGAACTATTTTACCAAGCGGGCGATTCTGAAAAAGGGATTGCTGAAGGGAAAGAAAGAAGGAGGAAAGGATCAGTTATGAAAAAGCTGCTGTATCGCGCGGTTCTGGCCGCGCTGGCCCTTGCCCTTGCGCTGCCATCCAGCGCGCTGGCGGAAAGAAAATGGTTTGAAATCGAAGGGGAGAGCGCTTCCTTCTGCTTCCAGGACGGGGCGAAGCTCACCTTCGTCACGCCGGACACGCTGGAGGAAAATATGGCGTTGTGCCTTGCCCACGGCGGAACGGAGCAAGGCATCCGGGAACGCTTTTCCACCGGCCATGTGGTTTGGGAGGCCTACCGGCCGGAGGTGGAGGGCCGTTTCCGGCTGGAAATTTACGAAGACGAATGGACTCATTACGCCTGGGACAGCCAAACCATGAGCCTGAGCCTGATGAAGAATCTGGGCAGCGACCTATTGGAGGCTGAATGGCTGGGCGACCATTACCACTTCATGAAGCTGATTTACAAGGTGGGCTATGAGGACACGAAATACCTGCAAGGAAATTTTCTCTCCCAATTGCCCTATGAATATGAATCCGGCGTCTGCTCCCTGTACTTCTACAACGGCAAAGCGTTCATGTTCATTTACGCTGATTCCAAGCCCGCCAGCACTTCGGGGCTTTGGAGTGAAAGCACCTCTCGATGGGTGAATTTTGACAATTCGCCCCTTTCCATTCCCACCTTTTTCCGGCGGGACAGCAAAGCCCTGGCCCAGGCGCAGCATATGGTGGACCTGCTGCCGGACCGCTCCCAGTTGATTTTGAACCTGCATCCCGGCGCCTATGCCCTGGAGGGCAGGACGGAAAAGGGCGCCGCCGTGACGCTGGAAAATAACGGGGAGCAATTCCCGGCGCAGGTAAACGAAAAGGAATACAAGGGCAGCGTCCCCTTGACCGACGGGGAAAACAGCGTCGTCATCCGCGCCCGAAAGGGAGAACAGCCGGAAAACGCCATTCCCATCCATCTGCCGGTGAACGCGGGCATGGCCGCGCTGACGCTGACCCAGTACCCTTACGGCCATACCGACCGGGATAAGCTTCGCGTGAAGGGCTTTACGGACCCGGCGGGGAGCGTTACCATCGCGGTGGACGAGGGAGAGCCCATTGCGGCCGCGGTGCAGGCCGACGGCAGCTTTGACGTTGCCTATGAGGCGTCGGACTGGGAACAGCACGCAATTACCATTACCGCTTCTCAGGAGGGGCTGGAGGATTGCGCCGCCCGCTTCTCCTTTACGCCCACGTATGAGGACGTTGAAAAAGGCGTCCGGGCGTACCGGAAAACGCTGGATGAGGCGGTAAAGCCCCAGCTCATCATCGATCATCCCCAGGATTACGTGGGCAAGCGCTTCAGCCTTGAAATTCGGGTTCAGTCCTGGACCATCCATGACGGCATGATTAGCATGGAGGTTCACCTTGACAACTTGCAGAACAGGAACATGGACATGTATGCGTATACCACGCCCATTTACCTGATTTTTGACAGCTACGCGGATGATTTTTTCCGGGCCGGACAGGAATTGACCGTGCTGGGCGAAATGCTGGAGCCCACCCAAACCGACCCCGCCTATCCCCGCATGCAGGTGCAGTACGCCGAATACGTGATCGGCGGCAGACTATGGTAAACGGAGAGCCGTGAAAAAGCTGACTAATACTTATACTATTCTTCTTCTAAAATCATAACATCTTTGGGCGTCTTTTCCGTTCTGGCGTTTGCTTCTCTCCGGTCAACGTAGCGCTGCTACGCCTCCCTTCGTTCAGCTTAGCCAGAACGAAAAATCCATCCCTAATCTGATAAGATTTTAGAACGCGAATAGTATAAGAAGCATTCACGAAACCAATAAAAATACCCGCTATTGAATGATTGTACCATTTTATCTATTGTTGCGGCTTCAGTCGCTGTGATATAATGCGTTTGAAAATGTGATGGATATTTCCCATATGATCCATTGTTGTCTGATCCGGTTTCTATCCTTTCCTTACGACGATCACCTGATGAAGTGAATGAAGGGGCTGATCACGATGACCGCCGGACTGTTATCTGTGTTTTTTCAGGGCGATAAAAAAATGTCGCTGCTGAACTTTTTGAACAGCACCACCTATGACGAACTGATCCGTTTCAATCTGGCGGACGGGCAATACAAATTTTTGTACAACATTGAAGAAAAATACCGGGTTCCAAAGATCGAAGGCCTTTTGTGCGATTTTTATGAGTTTGCCGCGGAAAACCTGGTGCACCCGGAGGAAAAAGAACAATACCGGGCATACATGGATCCCGCCACCCTTGCCCAAAGGCTGGCGGAGGCGGAGATGCCCGGCGTTCTCAGCCTGGAATACCGGGTGCTGGACACAGAAGGAAACTGGCGCTGGGTCAGCCAGATCAACGTGGGCGGCGCCGGCCATACCGAGCCCAATCTGTGCTATTGCTATATCTTTGATATTCAGAACATCAAAAACAGGGAAGCCGGCATTACCAGGGTGGAGCAAAGGCCCCATATCCAGCTGGATCCCCTCACAGGCCTGATGCCGGAAAAGACGTTTTTTCTCTCCGCCGACCACATGCTGGCCAACCAGCAAATCAACTGGATGATGATCGTGGTGGATATTGAGCAGTTTAAGCTGTTCAATGATTGGTATGGGCGGGAGACGGGAGACGCGGTGCTGGCGCGGATCGGTCAAGGGTTGAAAAAGGACGCCGAGTCGAATGACGGCGTGGCGGGATATTTTGGCTGCGATGATTTTTGCCTGCTGACGCCTGCCGGGCGGATCAATGAAAACGAGCTGTATGAAAACCTCTATCGCGCCATTCGCCGCTATGGCGTGTCCGTGGGTTTTTTGCCCGCCCTGGGCATCAGCTATTCCAATGGCAGCGCTTCCGCGCTGAATCTGTTTGATCAGGCCGCCCTGGCCTGTCAGCATGCCAAGAAAAATTTCAAAAAGCGCGTCCAGTATTTTGAATCCTCCATGTACAAGCGGACAAGCGAGGATTATCGCATCCTGTCCGAGTTTCAGAACGCCATCCAGAATCATGAGATCACCTTTTATCTGCAGCCCCAGTGTCAGGCGTCCACCGGCCGGATTGTGGGCGCGGAATCCCTGGCCCGCTGGGTCAAGCCGGATGGCAGCATCGTCCCGCCTGTCGTCTTCGTCCCCGTGCTGGAAAAATACGGCTTCATTCCCGACCTGGATACCTACATTTGGGAGGAGGTATGCCGCTGGGGCAAAAAGCGCAAGGAGCGCGGCCTGCCCCTGATTTCCGTATCCGTCAACGTATCTCCCGTGGATATCTTTACCCTCAACGTGCCGGAGCACTTCCGCCGGCTGATCGAAAAATACGGGATTTCCAAGGCTTCGGTCAAAATCGAGATCACAGAATCCGCCTATGGAGAGAATGCGGAGCTGATCCGGGAAACGGTGAAGGCCCTGCGCCAGGATGGCTTCATGGTGCTGATGGATGACTTTGGCAGCGGCTATTCCTCTCTCAACATGCTGCGGGAGCTCAACGTGGATATCATCAAGCTGGACGCTCAATTCCTCAGGATCCGGCAGGAGGATATGCGCAAGGGCATCAATATCCTGGAGTCCGTGGTCAATATGGCCAAAAACCTGGCCACGCCCATTATTGTGGAGGGGGTGGAGAGCGAAGATCAGCTGCAATTTTTAAAGGAATTGGGCTGCGCCTATGTCCAGGGCTATCTGTTCTATCGCCCGCTGCCGGTGGCGGAGTTTGAACAGCTGATCGCCGATCCCGCTAAGGTGGATCCCGATGGCGTCCTGTTCAAGCCCAATCAGCAATTGAAGGTGCGGGAATTCCTGGATGAAAACATCTTTACGGATACCATGCTCAATAATGTGCTGGGACCGGTGGTGTTTTACTCCTGGAACGGTCAGGATATCGATATCGTGCGCTTCAACGAGCAGTTCTTCGAGGTCGTGGGCATCAATGTGGGCGAATTCAGCAAGCGCAGGATGCACATTCAGGATTTTCTCCATCCCGCGGATAAAGAGCAGATGCTCCGCATGTTCCGGGAGGCGGAGGAGCGCTGGGCTGTAGGCTCCAAGGGCGTTATCCGGGCATACAGGCCCAATGGGGCGCTGGTATGGCTGGAGCTGCGCATGTTTTTCATCAATGAGGACGCCCAGGGCAAAAAGTACTATGCCTCCGCCCGGGACGTTACGGAAACCCAGGTCATCAACACGGAGATGCCCGGCGCGTATTACCGGTGCGCGATGGATGAGGAGTTTGAATTTCTCTATCTCAGCCAAAATTATCTGCGCATGACCGGCTATACGGAGCATGAGATCAGACGGGAATTTGGCAATAAGCTGATCCGCATGGTACATCCCAACGACGCGGAGCGTTTGCTGGAGGAAGCCGCCAAGGTGGCCAAGGGCGAGCTGGTCAATTTCCATCCTTATCGCATCCGCCATAAACGCGGGGATTATATCTATGTTGCGGAAAACAGCCACATCACGGATCGTTTCGGCGCGCCATGCTGGCAGACCATCGCCATCGATGTGTCCGAACTCATGCATATGCGCAATCAAATGCGCCTGCTGTCCAAGTTTATGAAAGTCGCCATTCTGTTCCTGCGCCAGCGCCCGGAGGGCCTGCGCTATGAGGTGGCGGTCAACGGCATCGCGGACGTGCTGGGAATGGATGGCGAAACCCTGCAATACAGCCTGAACGAAGGCAGCTTCTGCCGGCTGATCGAAGGGCATCGGGATATTCCCCACGAGGAGTACACCCGGCTGTTCATTGCCGAGATCAGCAAAAGAGAGAAGCGGATCACCCTCCATCGTCCGGATGGCAGAATCGTGCAGCTGGCCGCCCGCGCCGACCGCGTGCTGGACGCCCACAGCTCGGCGGAGTACATCGTGGAATTGCGCCCGGCGGACGGATAATCCGGGATATACGAAAAAACCTCCTGGTCGCCAGGGGTTTCACACGATTCCCTGATTAAAACAAGACACAGAAAAACAGAAATTTGGCAAGGGGAGCGTTCGAGGCCTCCGCGTCCGGGGCCTTCCGGCCCGCTCTACGCTGAAAACCGGCCCAAGATCAAATGGTGATAAAGAACCCTTCTGAGAACTTCAACAATAAGCCGACTGACCGTAGTGCTAAACCCAAAGAAATCCAGCATTTACAAGATGTTCAGCAATTGAAGGAGGACCAGAAGATGATTATCACCTATCACGAGGAGAACAGTTATTTGATCCCTAATATTGTAGTTGGACGCGATAGCACCCATCCTATCGGCAAGTATGGCCGGATGCGAAGGAAGTATCTGCAAGAGCATCGTCCTTTTTGTTCTGCATCATGGCTCAGAATGTGACCTTGTTTGACCACCTGACCGAAACGGAGAACATCACCCAAAGCAGACTTGAAATGATTGTTCCCGTTTTGGCAAAAGCAGCAGGTGCAACGGAAGTGCTTAAGGCAGCTGATCAAATGAAATGGGTTGGCATCATGAACGACTGCAAGGCCCAAGCAGAAGAAATCTTCTTCCGGGAAATCATCTTTGCATAGAAAATAGCACAAGAATCAATCCCCGGCAAGCCGTCAGGAAGCTTTCAGCCTGACGGCTTTTTACCCCTGCTTTTCTATGGAAGAATCATGGAAGATATTATCGAAAAATCAATTTACTTTCGGTATTTCAGTCCACTCACCCCACGGGGGGTGAGACTCGTACCCTTGCGCTGCGTATTCTGCGGAAAGGCTTTTGATACTGGGCAATTTCTTGAGGCCCAGAGCGTCAAAAGCCTTTTTTGCTTCCCGGCGCATGGCTAATTCCTGCTCATGGGAGGCTTCAAACTTTTTGGAATTGCCGTGCTTGTGGTAATCCTGATATGAAGATGCTTTCGATCGGTATGCGTGGCAACAATGTAGGCGTGTTTTCCTTT
>CAMOHY010000071.1 GCA_946615495.1 uncultured Clostridia bacterium | reverse complement strand
CCTTGACCCACAGCCGCCAGTATTTTGAGGATTGCTATATTCAGGGCGACGTGGATTTTATTTTCGGGCCCTACCGCTGCTGGTTTGAGCGCTGCACCCTGTTTATGAACGCCCGCGGCGGCCTCTACACCGCCGCCAACACCCCGGAGGAGCAGCCCTACGGCCTGGTGTTCCGCAATTGCAGGCTGACCGGCGAATGCGAAGCGGGCCAGGCCTTTCTGGGCCGTCCCTGGCGCAAATTTGCCCGCACGGTGTTTTTGAACTGCGAAATGGATGAGCGCGTGGCGCCCCTGGGCTTCAGCGATTGGGACCAGGCGAGGCTGGTGACGGAGCGTTACGCCGAATTCGGCACCACCGGCGCGCGGGCGGACCAGACGACCCGCCACCCCAGCCAAAAGCGCATGACCGCCGTGGAAGCGGGGGAATACTCCGTTCAGGAGGTCATCGGCGGCTGGGACTGTTGGCGGCCGGACAAACGGGTGCCCACCTGGTTTCTGTGCGGCGACAGCACCATGGCCAATTACGGGAAGGATCAGTACCCCATGATGGGCTGGGGGCAAAAATTGCAGGCCGAACTGAATGCTATTGGCCAAAACGTATTTGTGGAAAACTGCGCCGTCTGCGGCCGCAGCAGCAAAAGCTTCATCGCCGAAAAACGGCTGAACTTTATCGAACTGTGCCTGCGGAAAGGGGATAAGCTGATTATTTCCTTCTCCCACAACGATGAAAAGCCGGACCCGGAGCGGGGCACCAACGCCCGCGTCACCTTCCCGGAATACCTGAGTATGTATATCGACGCGGCCCGGCGGCAGGGCGCGGAGCCCATTCTGGCCACCCCCATCGCCCGGCGCCGGTTCATGGAGGATGGCAAGCTGGCGCCCACTCATGGCCCGTACCCGGACGCCATGCGGAATCTGGCGGATTATCGCGGCGTAAGGCTGGTTGATCTGGAAAAGGCCACCATGCAGATGGTGCAGCAGGCGGGGAAAGAAAATTCCAAGCGCATTTACTGCCATGTGCCCGCGGGCAGCAAAAATTACCCAGACGGCCTTGCGGACGACAGCCATCTCCAGGAGGAGGGGGCCAGCCGTATTGCGCTGCTGTTCCTGAGCTTGCTGAATGCGGGAAGCGGATTTTGAAGCTGTAGTTGAAAGAACGCGTTAAGTAACGGGGAACAGAACAGAGTGCAGAGTACAGATGATATAGCGGTCCCAACCGACGTTATTCATCAAAATACTCTGCACTCTGTTCTTTTTGTTTTCAAGCGTCTTTTTACGCTTTCACCTTAGAAACCGTCGTACCCGAACACTTCCCAGGCGCGGAGGGAGGGAAACGCGGAGGGATCATCGCTTTTGACCATTCTTTCCAGGCGCAGCCAGCGGACACGGCGGCCGCCCAGATCAATGAACTGCCTGTCTTTCGTTTTCTCAAGCGGAAAGGAAATATCGTTTCCGTTGGAATCCACCACGTGGCCGGACACCCAATACGCGTCGTGGGGAAAATCCGCACGGAGCGTAAGGGCCATGCTTTGAACAGTCACTTCCCGTCCAAAGTCCAATAGGCACCAGGCGTCCTCCCGCGCGCCAATGCCCCAGCTTTCATAGGGCCATTCCCCGTGGGAGGTGTTGAAGCGCAGCCCGTCGATCACGTTCCGGGCGGCGAAAACGGATTCGTTGCGGGTTTCCACGTTGGCGGTGCAGTGGGGGAAAAAACCGGTATCCCCTCTCAGGTCCAAGGGATTGCGGGCGATGTCCCGGCACGCCCTGGTTTCGGCGGCGGCCAGCAGCCGGGCGGAAACGATGTGCCTGCTCCCCTCAAAAAGGCCGGGCTGGTAAGAAAGCCGCAGTTCCCCAAAGGGCACCCGCCACACCATTTTCCCGGAGGGGAGATACACCTCTCCCTGGAGCATGGAAGCGTCGATGGCGACGGCGGCGTGCGCTCCCGCCGGCGCGGTGATAACGATGGCGTCGCCCTCCTCCCAGGTACGGTTAAAGCAAAGCAAGGCCTCCTCCTGATGCGCTGTTTCAAAAAGCACCTGACCGGCTTGATTTTTGACGCTGATGTGAATCATGACGGCTTCTTCCTTTCCAATCATTTTTCTTTTTCCTCGATTTCGGACAGGAGCAAAACGCTCCAGGACGCTAACACTAACCGCCCCTTTCCGGCCAGCCTTCCCCTGCCGGATGTCCGTTTTCAGCGGCGGCATAATCTTTTTCCGCCCGGAGGCTGGAGGGGGGCGGATGGAAGCATCGCAAAATGGGGCGGATGGCGCCGGTTATTCCTGCCGCTCCTCCTTTGCCGTTTCAGTGAGCACGGCGCCGTCCGGCGCTGTGGACCGCCAATGAACGGACGCGCCGGACAGGGAGATTTCATCCACCGTTCCGTCCCGGCGCAGGATTTTTACGGCTTGATCGCTGACAGGCTGGGCCTGCGCGATGACGGGCTCCCTTTCGTAGGGCTCCAGCACGGTAATGAAGCGCGCCGAAGCGCCCTCCGTCCGCACCGCGTAGGTTTTGCGGAACTGGGTTTCGTCGCCCTCGAAGGGGTCCACGCCCACGCAGGCGGTGAGGCGCACGGCGTTCAGAGCGGAAATATCCAGCGTGACCACGCTTTCCTCCCCGTGGTCCAAGGGGCTTGCGGGCACGGCGTTAGGATATTCCTGGCCCACGATGGTGACGCGGCCGTTTTTGTAATCCCGGCCCACGCCGAAGCCCCGGTCCACGTTTTGGAAGGAGGCGGACATTTTGTTTTCCCTTAGCAGCGTTCCCGCGTCCAGCACGGCGCCGTCCGCCAAATGGAGCAAAATGCTTCCCCAGAAGCAGCCCTGAGGCGTTTTTACCTCCTTGCCGATTTCATCGTACCGGCACCCCTGGCGCAGGTGGAAGGAAAGGCGCTTTACGCCCTTTAGCGGCGCGTCTATTTCTCCCCGGCCCAGAATCCAGCCGTCAAAGGCGCCTTGGGCCAGGCAAACGCCGTCGCCCTCCGCCCGGTAGGAAAGGGGAATGGTGTAGCCGTCGGCGGCGGCGGCCCAGCCGTCGTAGATGGCCACCCGGCCCACCATTTGGGTGCTTTGAGGCGGCCAGGCCGTGTGCACGTCCACATGCAGCACGCCGGGAATGTTATAGTTGCTCCGGTCGCAGTGCAGCCGTTCATGGGCCTGGTCCTCGGTAAACACCGTGCGGAAATGGGCCACGGTGGGCCGGTCAGCCCGGTACCAGCGGCAGTCGGTAATGAACTGGGCGTCGGAAACGGGGTTGGGGCTGAACTGCTCCGTGCGATGGGTAAGAACGGCGCCTTCGATGCCCAAAAAGCCCTTGAACTGCATCAGGCTGTCAAAAAGATGGGGCTTTTCTCCCCGCGCCTCGTCGAAAAGCACAATGTAATCATCCGTTACCGCCATGATGCGGCGCTGGAAAATGGGCTCGGTGTATTCCGACATTTCGCCGTAGACGGGTTCCGGTCCTTCCACAATGGGCAGGAAGCAGCCGTTCAGCTGGCAGCGTTTTTTCAGCTCTTCCCGGCTGGGCGTTTGCCCGTCCTGGTAATACACCATGCCGCCGTAGGGCGGATAGGCCCAGGGCGTGGTGATTTCGATGCCCGCCGCCTGCAAATGCTTTCCGGAATAGAACAGAACGCGCCGGGAGTCGGCGGGAAGCTGCATTTTATCGTCCACCACCACCATGTTTTTGGTCAGGGAGCACTGCACATAAAATTTATACATGAAATGGGCGTAGCCCCACCAGCAGTGTTCGGGGTTGAACAGGCTGCGGCCACAGCGCATGATGGAAAGCAGGCTGCCGCTGTCAAAATGCCCGTGGGCCCCGCCGTGGGAGCCGTAGCGCAGCACGGCCTGAATTTGCTCAAGCCGGGGCCGGTCCGGCTTCTGGCTGCGCAGAAGGGCGATGCCGATATTGTCCGCGAAGGCGTTGGCGTAGGGCATTTCCGGTTCGGGCGGCAGTTCGGGATGGCCAAAAATCGGGTCCGGGGGACTGCGGCGCAGGATGGGCAAATAGGCCGGGTCCCGGTAATAGGTATAGGCCAGGTCGTAGGTGGAGCCAAAGTGGACGCCGGACAGCTTTTTTTCGTCGGAATCCGCAATGCCAAACAGCACGCCCCGCGCGTCCACAAAGGGAAGCACCGCGTCAAACATATCCTTGATGCGCACCGCGTTTTTCCGGTTTCCGCCCCATTTCTGGTTGTACATGCCGGAAAGGGGCCGTTTGGCGCTGCCGGGCAGGCTGGCGCTCACCTCCTGGTTAAAGGGCACGGGGAAGGAGGCGTGGGTCAGGTCCACGCCGAAGGGCAGCAGGGCGTGGGCCATGTGCAGCATCATGGAGGACACCCAGGTGTTGTAGCCCACGGAGCACTCATGCCACCAGCCGTCGTTGAAGATGCCGTGGCGGAACTGCTCAATCATGCCGCCGTTGCCAAATACGAAGCGCTCCGCCCGCTCCCAGTCCTCCAGCGCCAGGGCGCAGTACACCGCGCCCAATATTTCCGATATCAGCCAATTGGAAATGTGGCCGGAGCGGATGTGCCCGTCCAGCTGGGCCATGTACAGGCGGAAGGCATGGCGGATGGCCGCGTGGTCCTCCGGGGAAAGCACGCCCGCGTCGTGAATCAGGTCATAGGGGATGGCCAAGTGCTGAAAAAAATGCCCCTCCTGCACATAGCTTTGGCTGCATCCGCGCAGGCGAAGGGGATAGGCGTGGGAAAAGTACCGCAGAAAGGCCGCGGCCTTTTCCGCGTAAACGCGCTTGCCCGTCAGCGCCCAGGCGTAGGCGGCGGACATGATGTTGGTTTCCTGCTGGGTTTCGTAGCAATAGGGAAGCCCCTCCTTGGGCGGCAGCACCTTCCATTCCTCCGCCGTGGAAAGATACTGGTCCAGGGCGGGACGGTACAGGGGGTATTTTTCTATTTTTTCCCGCACCGCCTGCCAGCCCTTTTCATCGTGGTACAGGAAAGGGTGCGAAAGCTCGCGCATGGTGATAAGGGGAATGACCCGCACTTCGCTGAAGCCGCCGCCCCGAAGGGCGCATTGCAGATAGGTGGTTTCCCGGCCGCCGGCCACCATGTCCCTGGGCACGGTGACGCCCACGCAAAAGCCCTTTTCTCCGCCGGGCGGCAAAAGGATGGGGCCCTGGGTTCCGTCCTCCCAGGCAATGCGGGCGGTCATGGCCTCCCAGCCCTCAAAGGCCTGGCGCAGGGAAACGGAAACGGGGGTTTCCCGTTCGTTGCTCACAGTGCCGGTGTAAACGAGTTCTTTTTCCGCCTTGCCGGACAGGCCGCGGATGGGAATATCCACCGTGACGCCGTTTTCGCTTTTCCAGGCGGATAAGCAAGTCAAGCGCATGGGAACGGGGGAGGAAACGCGGATGGCGGTTACGTACTGCCACTGGGCGTCGTTTACCTGAATCACGGGAAATTCCTTGAGGGACAGCGCCGTTTCCGCTTTCCCCTCCTGAACCGGCAGGGAAAGGGCGCAGCAAACGTCCTCCCCCGCGGCAAAGGAAAAGGAAACCTGGAGCGGCAGCGCCGCCGCCTCCGTTTCCGCCGCGAAGTGCAGCCCAAACCAACCGGCCAGGTCTGCCGCGCCGCTGTGGCGGCGGAGGAAGCCTTCGTCATAGAAGGCGCCTTTGTGGGGATAGGAAAACAGGGTTTCCTGGCCGGAGGCGGAGGCGGGCCAATCCCGCAGAATGTTTACGCTGTTTTTCATGAAGCCTTCTTCCTTCATTCGTTCAATAAGCAGGCGGCGCTGTGGGCCGGAAGCCAGCCTTCCGCGTGCTCCTGCTGGGCCAGGGCTTTTTTCCCCGCTGGCAGCGCCACGGGCACGCTGCGGTGGTTCACAATCACCGTGCCGCCCTCAAAGGCGGCGCATTCCACGTCCTTCATGGCAAAGGGCACGTCTTGCCCGGCGTTTGCCCAAAGAATGTCCCGCAGGGGATCATGCTCCATATGGGTCAGGGGATAGAGGGCGTTGTTTTTCTGGGAAAGGGGCACGTGGGGGGCGGTGCGGGCCGCGTACTGGTAGCCCGGCATGAAGCCGAAGGAATAAACCTGGCCTTTCCCGAAGGCCGTGCGGCTGACGCAGTTTTTTCCGCTTTCCCGCCAGAGGGCAACGCTTTCCCCCGGATAGCTGAAAAAGGGCGCGCCCAGCGCCAGGCCGCCTTCGCCCCGGTAGGTGTAGCAGCTTGCGCAGGCGTCCTGCGGCGCAAGGCCAAAGGCCAATTCGGCCGCCTGGGCCCATGGCCCGTGAATAACAGTGCCGCCCCGCTCCGCAAAGGCGCGAAGCGCCGCCTCCATGGACTCATCCCGCTGGACGCGGTAGCAATCGTCCGCCGGGATCAAAAGCGCTTCGTAGTTTTCCAGCCCCGCCTTCACATCCTCCGCTTCCACGATGTCCGGGGCGTAGCCCTGGTCGCACAGGGCGCGGTAATCGCCCAGCAGATCGTGCCGCCGGGCGCCGGCCCCCTCCACCGTCAAGGGCTCCAGCAGGGCCATGGCCGTGGGAAACAGAATGGCCACCCGGCTCTGCCTGCGCTTACCCAGCAGGGGAATCACTTTCTTGGCCCAGAAATTGGCCCGGCGCAGGGACGCGGTAAAGCCCTCGTCCATCCGGTGCAGGATGCCGCCGTCGTCCAGGCCGCAGAAGCCGTAGGCGGAAACGCCGCCAGCCCCGCTGGCCACGATGCTGCCCACCGTTTCCTCCGGGGTGATAAAGCGGTATACGTCGTTGTAAAGGAAGCGGCCATAGTAAATGCCGCCCAGGAAGGGCCGCCCCGGATTGAGAGAGCGGATGTGGGCGTGCTGGCAGGAAACCACGTAGGCGTCCGGGTCGCCGTCTATGGTTACGGGAACGGTGTAATAGTGGCACATGTCCACGTGGGGGGCCAGGGCCCGCAGATCAATGCCCCGCATGGCCGTATCCCACAATTCGCAAAAGCCGATGTCGGATTTGCGGGTGGTGTCGATGTTGAGAAAATGGCTCCACTGGGCCATGTTGGGCATCAGGTACAGGGCGGGGTCGATGCCGTGCAGCCGCTTTTCCATGGCGGCAAAGTACAGCGTCAGCTCCTCCGCTCGCCAGCGCATGTTATCGGCCCACATGGTGAACGCGGGGGTGTTTTCCCGCAGGTCCTCAAGGGCGTAGCAGGCTCCTTCGCCGTAACGGAGGGAGAACCAATAGTCCCGCGGCTGGAGGGCGGAAAAGGAGGAAAAAGCCGTTTGATAGGCGGCGTTGAACCGGCCGATCACGCCGTACCGGCCTTGAAGCCAATCCCGGTAGCGCTGCTGGCCTTCTTCGTCAAAGCTGGGCGCTGCGATGGGGTCCCACATGGAACAGAGGGGCAGGCGGTTCCGCCCCTCCAGGGTCATTTCCGCGTGCCCCGCCTGATACAGCCGCATCAGCCCTTCCACGTGCTTTTGCTGGGAAGCGCGGGCCTTTTCCGACCAATATTTGTACCAGCGGCCGTCGCCGCCGTCCGCGTTCGTTACCGATTCGCCCAAAACGGGCGGGCTGAACCGGATATGGGGGTACAGGTTGTCCCCGTTCAGGTACAGCGCCAGGAACAGGTGGGCCAGCCCGGCTTTTTCCGCGGCCTCCATCATGTATTCCTGCTGGGCCACGTAATCGCTGGCTTCTTCGCCCGAAAAGCGGGCGGCAAAATCCGCCCACGCCTTGCTGTCCAGGAGAACGCCGTTAAAGCCCATTTCCCGAAGGCGGCGCATGGATTCATCCACAAAGCCGCGGTCGTCAAAGGCGGGCCGGTAAAAATTGCCGAACCAAATGGTCATCAGCGGCTCGTCCACATGCCTGCGCATACTTCCTCCCTTACCAGAACAGGAACGTATCCCCGTTCAGCTTCAAAATGGCTTCGATAAAAAAGAAATCGGCATAGTTCATGGCGATGTTGTGGTCGTTTCCGTGGTAGGAGGCCGTGCAGTGGGTCAAAATGGCGGGATAATCCGCGCTCCAGTCGGCGCTGCGGCTGTTGAGGGCCTGCAGGATATTCATGCCGGCGTCAAAGAAAAAGCGCGCTTCCCCGTCCTGGCAGAGCTTTGAAAGCTCCAGCAGCCCGCAGGCGGCGATGGCGCCCGCGCAGGCGTCCCGGAGATCGTCCTCCTTGGGCTGGCAAAAGTCGCACCGGGGAATCCAATCGTCCTGCACCTGGCTGATGAAATAGCGGGCCACTTTTTTGGCTGTGTCCAGGTATTCCTGCTTTTTGGTATGCAGATAGCTCAGGGTGAAGCCGTACAGGGCCCAGCTTTGTCCCCGGCTCCAGGACGAGCCGGAGGCGTACCCCTGCCCGGCGGGAATGTCCTTCACCTCCATGGTGTCCGGGTCAAAGACCACGATGTGGTTGCTGGAGCCGTTTTCCCGGATGAAATATTGCATGGCGGTGTTGGCGTGGGTCATGGCGACTTTGCGGAACCTGGGATCGCCGGTTAAATCGCTGGCCCAATAGAGCAGGTTCAGGTTCATCATGCAGTCGATGATGGCCCAGCCCACGTTGTCCCCGTTCCAGGCGCGGATGAAGCCCAGGGGGTTGAACCGCCCGGATAGCAGATGGGCGGCCAGCAGGGTGCGCTTGCGGCTTACATCATTCCCGGTCATGCGGAAATTTGCCCCGGAGGAAAGAAGCCACATGAACCCCACGTCGTGGTGCAAATGGTCAAATTCCCGGAAAGCGCTGTCCAGCATGGCTTCGGCCCGTTCGGCCTCCGCCCGGTACGCTTCCTCGCCGGTAAGCCGGTACATTTCCCACATTTCTCCCGGCCAGAAGCCGTTGGTCCACCAGCACAGGCCGTCAACAGGGCCGGGCTGCCAGGCGCCGTCCCTGACGGTATAGGGAATAAAATCCAGGCCCTGCGCTTTTTTCAGGGCAATGGGCATTTTTTTCTTCAGCTTTTGCAGAACGGATTCCGTAAAAGCTTCATGCTGCAGGCGCATTTCGTCGAAGGTCATAAGAACGTTTCCTTTCTTGCAGCAAAGCCCTCCATTTTTTGTGTGTTCAATGGAGGGCCTCTGTTTTTTTAATCGTTAAAAGCAATTTCCAATTTGTTTTTCCCGAAAGGGGGTTGGGGGAACCCGCTCTTGGCTATCCAAGGCGTGGGTTCCCCCAGAAATTATTTTTATTACTCGGCGTTCGCCAGGTATTCGGTCAGCTGCGCCACCATGGCGTCCACCACCTGCTGGCCGCCGTTGGCCATAGCGGTTTCCAGGTTCTTCTGGAGCATTTCGGTCACGGAGCCGTAGGAGGTGCCGTTGCCGTCGGTAGCGATGCCGTGGAGCTTCACCACGCTCACCAGGTCGGTCACGGCCTTGCACTGGGCGATGGAGGTGGACAGGTCGATGTCAGAGGTGTTGAAGTTGAAGCCCAGCACGGGGTAGCTGTAGAAGGGCGCTTCGGAATATTCCCAGGTGCGGTATTCCAGGGCCTTGCCGGTGTAGGCCTGGGAAATCAGGGCGTAAACGGGGTTCCAGGAGAAGCCGTAGCCGCCCAGGTCCGCGGAGTAGGAGGTGAGGG
>CAMOHY010000070.1 GCA_946615495.1 uncultured Clostridia bacterium | reverse complement strand
TTAAATACGCTTGGACAGCGTTTCAGGATTGGCGGCGTACAGCAGGGCGATATCGCGGGTGATTCTGCCCGCGCGCACCAGGCGCTGCAATTCGTTATCCATAGACAGCATGTTTTTGTCGCTGCCGCCATAGATCACGTTGTCGATCTGGTGGGTACGGCCATCGCGAATCATATTTTGGATGGCGGGGTTCACCGTCATCACTTCAAACACGGCCACCCGGCCGCCGTCCACGGTGGGCACCAAGCGCTGGGAAACCACCGCCTTGAGCACCATGGAAAGCTGCACCCGGATTTGGGCCTGCTGCTCCGCCGGGAACGTATCGATAATGCGGTCCACCGTTTTGGCGGCGCCGATGGTGTGCAGGGAGGACAGGAGCAAATGGCCCGTTTCGGCGGCGGTGATGGCGGTGCGGATGGTGTCCAGGTCGCGCATTTCGCCCAGCATCACCACGTCGGGCGCTTGGCGCAGGGCGGCGCGCAGGGCGCGGGAGAAGGTGGCCGCGTCATTGGGCACCTCGCGCTGGCTGACCAGGGATTTCTTGTGCCGGTGCAGGTATTCGATAGGGTCCTCAATGGTAATGATATGGGCTTCCCGGTTTTCATTGATCCGGTCCACCAGGCAGGCCAGCGTGGTACTTTTGCCGCTGCCCGCGGGGCCGGTTACCAGCACCATGCCGCTGCGCTGGGAATACAGGTTCATCACAATGTCCGGAATGCCCAGCTTTTCCACGTGGGGCAATTCAAAATTCACGATACGGCAAATGGCGGCCATGGTGCCGCGCTGCCAGTACGCGTTGCAGCGGAAGCGGCTCACATTCAGCAGGGCGAAGGAAAAGTCGTCGTCCCCTTCGTTTTCCAGGTGCTTTATGTCCCGGTGGGCCAATTCATACATTTCCCGGATGAACTTTTCCGTGTCGGCGGGCAGCACCTTTTCTTCCGTCAGCTTTTCCAGCTCATTGTTCACTTTTACCGTAACAGGGGCGCCGGGAATGATAAAAATATCCGACCCGCCCATAGCGACGGCTCTTTGCAGCATTTCAATCATACTTACCACTCTTCTCCCGTCTCAGCAATCAAGCAGCAGCGCACCCACTGGCTCCTTGCCGTTTCATTTGGGGGCAGCACACAGAGGGCGCAGTCCAAAGTTCTCACGCCGTCGGACTCCTGCCAGGCGATTACGCCATCCCGCATTTCCGCCCCCTCAGGCAGCTGAGAAGCAAGGGCCTCCTGGCTGCCCGCGGATTGGACAATCAATTCGTCCAGCTGCCGGCGCGTTTCTTCCGCCTGCGCCTGCAGGGCGTACACCGCCTCGGTCACTTTCACGCTTCTTTCGCTCAGGCGGATATCGCTGCGGCTGTTCATCAGCGACAGCATGCCCAGCACGCTCATGGCCAGCACCACAAAGATCAGGATCAGGGAGGAAGCGCCCGGCCCGAAGCTGATACTGCTTTTCTTCTTCACTGCCGCACCTCCTGATACCGCGCGGAGGGCAAATCCACCAGCACCTGGCCGTCCCGCACCGCCTGCACCTGATGGCGGCGCATAAGGCCGGACGCGGTCTGCGTTTCCTCCACAGCCACCGTTACGTCAAATTCCTCGCCGGAGAGGCGCCAAACGCCCTCCTTTTCCTCAAAGCCCATTTCCCGCAGGGCCTCCCCCGCGTCCTGAGCGGCGTAGAGCCTGTCCGCCGTGTTCTGGGCGGCGCCCAAAGCCTCCGTCAGCCGTCCCGCCTGGGCGCTCTGATTGCGCGCGGTGGCGAACACCTGCAAAAGCACCGTGGCGGAAAGCATGAAAAACATGACCACGATCAGCAATTCCACCAGCAGCGCGTTGCTTCTATTTCCTGATCTCACTTTATCTCACCTCAGTCCGCCGCGGCGCGCAGCGCCACGTCCACCGTCGTCCAGGCATCCTGATGCTTGAGGCGCACCGTCAGCAAGCCTGGCTGCATCGCGGCCTCCATGTCATCGGCTTCGCACACCGGTTCGCCGTCCTCCGGGACAAAATCGGCCTCCGCGTAGGAAAACCATTCCCGCAGCATGCCGCCGTACACGTACAGCCGGGTCAGGTACGCTTCCCCGTCGTACACATTATGCAGCGCAACGGTGTGAACGCCGGAAATATCCTCCAGCGTGACGGCCCCCTCTTCATCGTCGGACCGCACCATACTGCGCATATACGCCCCGGCGATGCGGCCGGCGTTATGCTCCGCCGCCCGGTCCGCCGTGCCCTTGTACGCTTTGGCGCCCAGCACCACCATCACCGTGGAAAACACCGCGAAAATGCCCAACAGCAAAAAGACAAACACGCCGGAAATGGCATGGGAAGGCGCAGCGTTTTTCCTCATAGCATGCCAGCCCCCTTCTCCGTCACGTAAATATCGGGAAGCATATTGGACGCGAACGCCTCGTAGGTGACGAAATACCTGTCCTCATCGTAAGCCAGACGGTAATTCTGGCGCAGATATTCCACGTCCTCCGGATACGCGCCCTCCACAGCATAGCAGGTGAGCGCCGCGTTCTTTACCGCGTTGCGCACGATCTCCGTTTCCGCCGATTCGTGGGCCACATCGATCCGGTTCGCCAGCACCAAGGCAAAAATCAGCACGGCTGCGATGGCCGCCAGCTTGATCCAATCCCTTCGGTTCATACCCTATCTCCTTTTTGCGGGCCTGAAAGGCAAAGCTGCCAAATGTCAAAAACCATTACAGGCTCGTGAGGATGCCCGCCATGGGCAGCATAACGGACAGAAGCACCGCGCCGATCACAATGGAAAGCAGGGCCACCAGCGAAGGCTCAATAATGGCCACCAGGCGGGTGATGCCTTCCTCCACCTGGTCCTCATACAGGGAAGCCATTTTGCCCAGCACCTGGTCCTCCCGGCCGGTGGCGCTGCCCATAGCGATCATGCGGTTATGCAAATCGTCAAACAGCCCGGTATTGGTAATCGCCTCGGCAAAGGTGCCGCCCGCCTCCAGGCTGGCGCGGATGGACTGTACCTTTCCCGCGGCGTTTTTATCCTCCAGCACGGCGGAGGTCATATCCAAGGCCTCGTCGGTGGGGAAGCCGCTGGAAAGCATCATGGAAAGCACGCTGGCCACGCGGGCGGCGGACAGCTTTTGATTCAGCGTATTCATGGAAGGCACCATTTTCTGCACCAGGGAAAGCACCTTGTCCCTGTGCTTGGTGCGCATGAGCAGCGCCCCGACCACCACGGCCACCACCACAATGGCCACCAGGACCAGAATGATCCAGCCCACGGCTTCGCCAACGCGCATCAGCGCGCTGCCGGATTCGGTCAGCCCCACGCCCATGGAATTGAGCACCCGGCGGAACACCGGCAGCACCTTCCACAGCAGAATGAGCACGATCACAATCAGCATAGCGCCCAGCACCAGGGGATACGTTACCGCGCTGACGATGGAGGAGCGGATGCGGTCCTCCCGCGCGTAATATTCCTCCAGCCCGCGCATGACCTTATCCAGCTGGCCGGACCTTTCGCCGATGCGCACCATTTCCACCAGGTATTTGGGCCAGCGCTCGTCCTCCTTGAGCGCGTCGTACAGAGAGCCGGTCTCCGTCACGCCCTTGCTGGCGGACACGTAAATATCGGCGTTTTCGCTGCCCTTGTCCGCCCCGGCCAAGGTTTCCATCCCGTCGTAAAGAGGCAGGCCCGCCTCCAGAATCAGGGCCACCTGACCGCAGAAATTGCTCAGTTCCGCCGCGGAAAGCCCTTGCTTTTTCGATTTAAGCATTGCTGTATCCTCCAATCAATAGTACCGTTCCACGGAATAGGTGATGGGCGAGCTGATGGCGTTCAGCGCCGCCGTGGGATCGAAGAAGACCTCTTTCCCGTCCACCACCGTCAGCGTCCAGGCGTGGTAATTTTTATCCGCGTACCCAATCATCAGCTTGGCCGGAATGCCCTGAGTGCGCAGCATGCACACCATGACGGCCGACAAATCCTGGCAAACGCCCAAGCGTTTTTGGTAGCACCCGTCAATATCCGGCAGCATGCCCGGCTTCACGGTAAGGGCCTTTATAAAGTCATAGCCGAAAGTATCCAGCATAAATTGGCGAACCAGCGCGTAGGTTTCCTTGGCGCTCTTTCCGGCGCACAATTCCTCCGCTTTGGCCACCGCTTCACTGAGGCGGGTATAGTTGACGTACTGGTTGGGATACAGGAACGCACCATCCTCCCGGCTCAGCTTCACCGACAGCGCGGCCTTGCCCGCGCTGGAATACTTTTTGCCGGACACGTTTTCCCACAGGGATATTTCGTATTTTCCGCTTCCCAGCTGAAGCGGGATCACTTCGTATTCTCCATCGCCGTTCAAATCGTAGGTGAGCGTTACGTCGCCCATCACCACGCGCAGCTTCATGCGGTGCTTGGTTTTGGAGGTGACGGCTGCCATGAAGTAGCCTTCGCTGGTATTGGTCACGTCCAGCTTCATTTTCCCGTTGGTCTTTTCTCCTTTGCTGGACCCCTCCGGCCATTTTGCCTCTGCTGCGGCCCCGTTCAGCAGGCCGCCGGCCCCCACTAACAGCAGCGCTGTTATGAGGCAGAGCAGGATCTTGCGGTTCATCCCGCATCCCCTTTCCCTTTTTCTGAATGTATTTTTTTGTGTGCTCGTGAAATGCCCGTTGACTGGTGCTGAAAGCCTTTTGCGCCGCGCGGAATGAGGGCTTTGGCAGCCCTGCATCAAAGCGCACCCACCTCCCGTGGCGAAAGCATGCTGAAAAATGCTTTCCACTTCAATTAAGTCAACATTTTATACTGCTTTTTCCGCCTTGTCAAGTATTTGCCCGTATTTGCCCAAGATAGGCTCTCTGGACGGGAAGATTTACATTTTTGTTACATTTTTCGCTTGTGGGCTGGAAAGAAACATGATATGATATATGCGCATCACTATGTATTGTGATTTTGCAGCCTTACGCAAAGGAGTTTAAGGGATACCATGCGAAAAAGCCTCCTGTTCCTCTTATCGCTTCTGATGCTTATGCAGCTTCCCTCCGCCTGGGCGGAAGGCCTGAGCTTCACCGTGGCGCCGGATTCCATCCGTCCCGGCAAAATGGAGCGCATCAGCTTTTCCGTTTCTCAGGACGGCGCGGCCGGCCTTTCCCTGCTGGACGCGGATTCCGGGGAAGAACGCTTCGTTATCCGGCAGAACGTGGCCGTTTCCGCGGGCGTAAACCATTTAACCTGGGACGGCTCCGACCTGTCCGGCGCCGTGGTGGCCCCCGGCCAATACCTGCTGAGCCTTCAGGTGAACGGTGAAAGCGCCGTCAAGCCCTTGTCCGTCGGGGAGCCCAGCCCCCAAATCCTCTCCCTTTCCGCCTCTCCGCTGCTGGAGGGGGCGGGCGTATGGCCCTTCTCCGTGGAAGTGAACGAGCCCGGTACCCTGTCGGTGCGCCTGCGGGGCGAAAACGATGAGGAATGGACCGGCATCTTTTCCCAGGCGGTTTCCGCCGGGCCCTTCAGCGCCTCCTGGGACGGCGCGGCGAACGGCCAGCGGGTGGCCCCCGGCGCGTACTCCGTTCAGTTCATTCTGACCGATCTTACCGGCTTTTCCGGCACCGCCCGGCAAATGACCCTTACCGTAACTGGCGAAAGCGAAAGCTCCCCCGCCCCCGGCGCCGAGGAGGCGTCCGGCCAGCCCGGCGGCGGCAGCGTAATGATTCCCAGCGCCGTCACCCCCAAGGAGGATGAAAACAATTACTGGACGCTGCCCATCGGCGTGTTTGACGAGGCGGCCATTTGGGATATTATGATGCAGCCCATTACCGTTATCGACGGCAAGGACCAGCGGGATGTGTACGCCCTGCGCAAAACGCCCGACCCTTCCTCCGCCAAGGACAATATCGTGGGCGAAATCACCTTCCTGAGCCAGGGCGTGCACGTACTGGAAACGCTGGATAACGGCTGGACCCTCATCGAAGCCTACAATTCCTCCTATGGGCCGGACTGCGCCAGCCGCCGGGGCTACGGCGTAACGGACGATTTAATTCAGGGCTACGTGCGGACCTCGCTGCTCAAAACCATTACGCCTCGCACAGAATACGGCCTGCTGATCGATAAATGCGAGCAGCGCATGTATATTTTCTCCAACGGCCATTGCATCGGCACCCTGCTGGTGTCCACCGGGCTCAACAACGCCAAGCAATCCTGGAATGAAACCCCCTCCGGCGAATTTTTGATGGTCAGCCGGATGGGCGGCTTTGCCGCGGGCAACCTGTGGTGCGCCTACGGCATGCGCATCAACGGCGGCTGCGCCATCCACGAGGTGCCCTACATCGGCAACGAAAGCACTCCCGCCGCCAACCGGGATTATTCCTCCACCGTGAAGGTGCTGGGCCAAAAGGCCAGCCACGGCTGCATCCGCGTGCAGAAGGCCGCCAACGAACAGGGCCAGAACATCAAATGGCTTTGGGACAATATCAAGGTGAACACCAAGGTGCTCATCTGGGACGACACCGGGCGCATCCGCCCCTACCCCGCGGCGGACGATTATGAACTGTACTATAACCCCAACGGCGGCCAGTATTACCACGAAAACCAGAATTGCCCCAGCGTGAAATCCCGCTTCCTGCCCCTGACCGCCTTTACCTACGGCGAGCTGGATTCCGGCTCCTTCGCCAAGCTGACCCCTTGCCCCAAGTGCGCCTCCATCATGCGCAAATCCCAAATCGACGCCATGAACGCGGAGGCGGCGAAGTAAAAGGGGGACTGGCAGGTTTTCCAATCGTTCTCTTGCCTGTTTTTGATGTTTTTGGCCGTTATCATTCCGAATATTCCATGTTTTGTCTAAAATTTACCTAAAGTTAGATAATTTTAACGAACAAACCGCTATAAAATTTAGGCAATTTATTGTAAAAAATTTATGAAATATGCGGTCTGCCCTTGCTTTTTCCCTGCGGCAATGGTATGATAGACAAGACGTGAAAAAACACGATCATAAACGGAGGTGCAATCATATGGCATACAAAATTTCTGACGCTTGCATCAGCTGCGGCGCTTGCGCGGCCGAATGCCCTGTAGAAGCGATTTCCGAAGGCGACGGCAAGTTTGAAATCGATCCCGACAAGTGCATCGAATGCGGTGCTTGCGCGGAGACCTGCCCCGTTGGCGCTCCTGCTCAGGAATAATTGTTTCGGATTATTCTTCCTACCGCCGGTTTCCGGCGGTTTTTTTATTCCGGCTTATAAAAAAGAGGCGTCCGGGGGTCCCCGCTGCAATCGCAGCTGATTTTTTTGTATAAGTTTCGTTCTTTGCCCCCCTTTGCTTGTAAGGAGGAGCAAATTATGGTATACTACATCCGTTTGGGAGGGAATTTGCTTTGCGCAGAAAACGATGGTTCAAGCTGGATAACGCGGGCAAGCTGTATCCCGCCGTATCTACCTCCCGATGGAGCAGCGCCTTTCGGGTGTCGGCTGAATTGAACGAGGAAATTGACCCCGCGCGGCTGCAAAAGGCGGTCAACCGGGTTCTGTCCCGGTTCCCGTCCCTCAAGGTGCGCATGCGCTCCGGGCTGTTCTGGTACTATCTGGAGGAAATTCAGGAGCCGCTGGAAATCAAGCAGGACGCGGGGCATCCCTGCATGCCCTTTCGCTTCCATCAGGATCATGGCTACCTGATGCGGGTATTCTATTACCGCAGCCGCATTTCGGCGGAGTTTTTCCACTCTTTGACGGACGGCACCGGCGGCATCACCTTTTTGAAAACCCTGACGGTGGAATATCTGCGCCTGGGCGGCAAAAAGGTGGAATTTGACAATGGTGCCCTGAACGTCAAGGACGCGCCCCGGCGGGAGGAAACGGAGGACGCCTTCCTGACCATGCCCCTGCCCAAGGTGCGCGCCAACCGGGATGAGGGCAAGGCCTACCATTTCCCCGCCACGCCGGAAATTCCCCACACCCTGCACATCATCGCCGCTTCCATGCCCTGCAAGGCCATTTGGGAAAAGGCCAGGGCGCTGGACGCCACCGTGACCGAGTACCTGGTGGGCGTTATGCTCTGGAGCGCGTACCGGGATCAGGAAAGCCGCCATCCCCGGAAAAAGCTGCCGGTGCGCGTTTCCGTGCCCGTGAATATGCGCGCCTTTTACCGGGTGCCCACCCTGCGCAATTTTTCCACCTTCGTCAACCCCGGCATCGACCCCCGGCTTGGCGAATACACGTTTGAGGAGATCGTGCGCCAGGTGCACGCCTACATGAAATACGCCGTGAACCCCAAGCTGCTCTCCGCCACCATCGCCACCAACGTGGCCGATGAAAAAAACATTTTTATCCGGCTGGTGCCGCGGGTCATCAAAAATTGGGTCATTGGCGGCGTGTTCCGCCGCACGGGCGACCGGCTGGTCACCTCCACCCTGTCAAACCTGGGAAGGTGCGCTGTGCCCACGGGGGCGGAAAAGCTCATCCGCCGGTTTGAATTTCAGCTGGGTTCCCCGTCCAGCCCGCTGTGCAATTGCGCCTCCGTGACCACAAAGGACGAATTGCGGCTCATTTTTTCCAGCAACATCCGGGAAACCACCCTTCCCCAAAGCATGCTGCGCTTCCTGGTGGAGGAGGGCGTTCCGGTAACCGTGGAAAGCAATTGGGAGGACGATTAGCGCTATGGCCTACTGTGTACACTGCGGGGTAAAGCTGGGAGAGGGCGAAAAGCGCTGTCCCCTGTGCCAAACGCCCGTTTACGACCCGGCGGAGCCCCATCCCGCGCCGGCGCCCAAGCCCTATCCTGTGCGCACGCCGGAGCAGGAATTAAAGCGGAGCAAGCGGTTTTTGCTCACGCTGTCGGCGCTGATGCTGCTTGCCCCCGCCGTGCTCTGCCAGATCATTGATCTGCTTATATCCGGCGGCATTTCCTGGAGCGGCTACGCTTCCGGCGCGCTGCTGATGCTGTTCGTTTCCGTCACCGTGCCGCTGCTGGCGCCCCGCCATCAGGCCTACGTGGCCATTGGCACGGCGTTTTTGTGCCTGAACGGGTATTTGTTCCTGGTGGAAAGGCTCAGCGGTTCCAGCCATTGGTTTTTCCCCATTGCCCTGCCTGCCCTGGCCCTGGGGGCCGTTCTGGTAACGATAATTACGGTCCTGTTCCGGCTGGACAGGCTCAACCGGCTCACGCTGGTGGCGGCGGTCTTTGCCGCGGCGGCGGTGGAGTGCGTGGCGGTGGAATGGCTGCACGGCATGGCCAACCAGTGGAACGGCAGTTTCCGCTGGTCGCCCTTCGTGCTGGCCCCGTGCCTGTTCATTTCTTTTGCCCTGTTTTTCATCAATGGCAACCGGGCGGTGCGGGAAGAGGTGCGCCGCCGGGTACATTTTTGAAATATGTTCCCTTTTTCCCGCTATTTCATAAAATGGATTTGAGAAAGGAAGTAGTAAAAGGATGGAAAAATTCCGCGTAGGTATTATCGGCGCCACCGGCATGGTGGGCCAGCGCTTTGTATCCCTGCTGAAGGATCATCCCTGGTTTGAAATTTCCGCCCTGGCCGCCAGCGGCCGCAGCGCGGGCAAAACCTACCGGGAAGCGGTGGAGGGCCG
>CAMOHY010000069.1 GCA_946615495.1 uncultured Clostridia bacterium | reverse complement strand
TGATGAAAGGGCTGCGGCCCTTTCATGCTTTCCTGGGGTTTGTCGACAGTCTGAATTGCCATGCCGTGCCCGCACGGCATGGCAATTAGTATAATTATCTATTCAAAGGCCAGCATGCCCAGGCGGGCTTGAAGGGCGGGGTCCGCGGCGTCGCTTAAGGGAAGCCCCAGGGCTTTCCGGGCCCGAACCACCGCCTGGCGGGTGGCGGGGCCGAACACGCCGTCCGCCCCGCCCCATAAATAGCCCTGCTGGATCAGCCGCCATTGCAGCTGCTTTACGTCGGCGCCCCGGTCCCCTTCCCGCAGGGTGCGCAAGCCCCAATTCAGCGGTCCCCAGGGCCCGCCCTCCACCACCACCCGCGCGCCGGTTGGCACCATGGCGTACAGCGCTTCCGCATCCTTTACCCGCAGGCGGATGCAGCCGTGGGAAGCGTTCAGGCCAATGGAGCCCGGCTTGTTGGTGCCGTGGATGCCATAGCTGCCCCAGGGCACGTTCAGCCCCAGAAACCGGGTGCCAAAGCCCGACATATCCGGCACAAAGCGGCTCACCACCCGGAACACGCCGATGGGAGAGGGCGTGCCCGGCGCGCCGGAGGCGATGGGGAAAACGGCGGCGGACACCTCGTTTTCGTACACCGTCAGGCGCTTTTGGTCCAATTCCACCCAAAGAATCACCTGCCGGGCCGCACCCGCTTCCTGGGACCAGGATGGAGAGCGCCAGGAAAGCGCGGCAATTAAAAAAAGCGCCGCCGCCGCGCAAAGAAGCGTTCCCTGCCGGGTTTTCAAGGCTTTTCCACCTCCTCCCGGCAGTGTATGCTTCCCGCGCGGCGGATATGCGCTTTGAGCGTTCAAGCCGCCATAAACCGCGTCACGCCCGCGTTCCGCCGTCCCGCGTTTTCAGCAGCCCGCCCCCCTGGGCCAGCAGCACGGCCAGCAGCATCAGGGCGCAGCCCAGGTAGCCCCGGCCATCCATCCGTTCGCCCAGCAGCAGGGCCCCGGAGATGATGCAGAACACCGATTCCAGCGACAGAATCAGCGCCGCGAAGGCGGGGCGGCAGCCGCGCTGGCCGACGGTTTGGAGCAAATAGCCCACCCCCGTGGACAGGATGCCGCAGTAAAGAACCGGCACGAGCGCCCGCAGCAGGTTTTCCCCGGTAATGGTTTCAAACAGCAGGGCGCACAGCCAGTTGAGCGCCGCGCCGGCGGCAAACTGCACGGCGCACAGCTTGAGCGGCGCCACGAAGCGGACAAAATGGTCCGTGGCCAAAATGTGGGCGGCCCAGAAAAAAGCGCCAATGAGCAGCAGCACGTCAGGGCCTTCCAGGGAAAACCGTTCTCCGCCCGGCACGCACAGCAGGTACAGCGCGGGCAGCGCCAGCAGCAGGGCCAGCCAGGTGGTGGCGCCCGTCTTTTTCCCCAGGAATACGCCCAGCACCGGCACCAGCACCACGTACAGCGCGGTCAGAAACCCCGCCTTGCCCGCGCCCGCTTCGCCCACGGCCATCTGCTGCAAAAGGGAAGCGCAGAACAGGATGCAGCTTAAAACCGCGCCGCAGGCGGCCTCCCGGCCGCTGAGGAAGGACAGGGTCCGTTTGTTTTCCCGCAGCATGAGCGGCAGCATGGTCAGGGCGCCCATGGTAAAGCGGGCGGCGTTAAAGGTAAAGGGGGATAAATAGCGGCTGCCCTCCCGCTGGGCAGCCATAGCAAAGCCCCAAATGGCCGCCGTTAAAAACAGCAGGGCGGCGGAGCGGGCTTCATTCTTCGCGGACTTCATGGGCGTTCTGTTCCTTTTTTTCGGCTTTGGAAATGTGCCGGTAAATAAAAATGCAGATGATGGAAATAACCAGCGTCACCGCGTACGTGATAATGGCGGCCTTGTAGCTGCCCCTCTGGGCCAGGGAGCCCGTCACCGCGGAGGAAACCACGGAGGGAATGCGGGCCAGGGTGGTGAGCAGCAGGAAGGAGGAAAGCTTCATGGGGGTCAGGCCCACCACGTAGGTAAGCAGGTCCTTGGGCGTGCCGGGAATTAAAAACAGGATGAACACCAGCAAATCCAGCTTCTTTTCATTCTGCAAAAAGGAAAAGCTTTTGATTTTTTCCCTGGGGAAGAAAAGCTCCACCAGCTTGACGCCCCATTTGCGCACCGCCAGGTATACCAGGGCGGAGGCCGCCACCGTGCCCCCCAGGCACAGCAGCGTGCCCTGGAACCAGCCGAACACAAAGCCCGCCCCCAGTTCAAAGGGCTCGCCCGGAATAATGGCCACAATCACCTGCAGGGCCATCACGCCTATCATCATCAGCGGCCCCAGCAGGCCGTTGGATTTTACGTAATCCCGGAAGGTTTCCGGTGAATCGCGGAATTCGCGCACCAAGGGAAAGCCTACGAAATAGGCGATCAGGGAAAACAGGATGGCGATGACAACCACAGAAGCTATGCCAACGATCTTCCTGGCGCGAATATTTTCCGGATGCTTTCCTACGAAAGCGTCGTGCTTTTTTGAGTGGTGTGCCGGCATGGGCCTCCTCCTCCGTTGGTAAAGTAATGAAAGCAAAACGTCCGCCGCTGGAACCAGCGGGATGGCTGGCCGCGCTTCGCTATTATATCACAGGATACGCCATCCTTACATCATTTTGAAAAAAATATTCTGCCGCGCCACGGTTTTTGACATTTTCCTCATGGAATGTCACTTTTCCTTGATTGCGCGGCGGCCGGGCTTTTTGTATAATGTCTGCGAGGTGGGAAAAGTATGATAAGTAAGAACATTCAGTTTTTGCGGAAAAAGAAGAACTTGACCCAGGAGGCATTGGCGGAGCAGGCCGGCGTGTCCCGCCAAACGGTGGCCAAATGGGAAAGCGGCGAAAGCGCGCCGGACCTGGAATCCGCCGCCCGGCTGAGCCAGGCGCTGGATGTGACGCTGGATGAGCTGGCCTCCATTCCCATGGACAGCGACGAAGCAAAGGAAAATGCCAGCCATGGCCGCCACGTGTTCGGCCTGGTCACGGTGGGGGATAAGGGGCAAATCGTTATTCCCGTGCAGGCCCGGCGCATTTTCCACATCGCGCCCGGCGATCAATTGATGGTGCTGGGAGATGAGGAAAGGGGCCTGGCCCTGGTGGACGCCAATTTTTTCCTCAAGGTAGCGGAGGTAATCAATCATGGTGAAAAATGATATTCCCCTGTCTGTGCGGGGGCTTTGCAAGCGGTATCCATCCTTTGAGCTTCGGGATGTTTCCTTTGATCTGGCGCCCGGAAAAATTACCGGCTTTATCGGCCGCAACGGCGCGGGGAAAACCACCACCCTCCATTCCATCCTCTGCTTCGTGAAGCCGGATGAAGGAGAGGTCGCCTTCGGCGGCCTGACCATGGCGGACAGCGCCGCCCAGATCAAGCAGCACATCGGCTTTGTTTCCGCCGGGATGAGCTATTACACCGCCAAAAGGCTCAGGACCATCACCGCCGTTACCCGCTCCTTTTACCCGGCCTGGAGCGATGAAGCGTACCGCAGGTACATGGGGCTTTTCGGCCTGGAGGAGGAAAAAACGCCCGCCCAGCTTTCCAACGGCATGAAAATCAAGTACGCCCTGGCGCTGGCCCTGTCCCACGGGGCGGAATTGCTGCTGCTGGACGAGCCCACCAGCGGCCTGGACCCGATTTCGCGGGAGGAGCTGATCGAAATCTTTCTGGCCCTGCGGGAGGAAGGAAAGACCATCCTG
The DNA here is from genome assembly GCA_946615495.1 of uncultured Clostridia bacterium. GTDB lineage: Bacteria > Bacillota > Clostridia > Christensenellales > Aristaeellaceae > RUG563. The sequence goes on along the minus strand of CAMOHY010000069.1, from coordinate 5,832 downwards.
TTTTCCACCCATATCACCTCCGACCTGGAAAAGTGCGCCGACCGCATCCTGTTTCTGCAAAAGGGTCGGCTGACGGCGGACCGGGAGCTGAATGATTTTGCCGCTTCCTACAGCCTGCTCAGCTGCCAGGGCGATGCGCCGGGGGAGATAAAGCCTTTTTCCCTGGGCCAGCGCCGCACCAAGGATGGGTGCACCGTGCTGGTGGAAAAAAAGGCGGCGGACGCTTTTTCCCTGCCCTTCCGGCAGCCCACCCTGGATGAAATCATGGTGCATTTGGAAAAGGAGGACCGGCCATGAAGCTGCTCAAAAAAGAATTCCGGCTGTGCGTCCACCCCGCGGCGTGGATGATGCTGGCCTTGGGCGCGCTGATTTTGACGCCCAACTATCCCTACGCCGTCAGCTTTTTTTACATGACGCTGGGCATTTTCTTTATTTGCCTTTCCAGCCGGGAAAACCACGACGCGGCCTACACCCTCACCCTGCCCGTATCCCGGCGGGACATGGTGCGGGGCCGGGTGCTGCTGTCCTGCTGCCTGGAGGGGCTGGACCTGGCCGTGTGCGCGGCGTTCATTGTTTTAAAAAACCTTATCGGCGGCGGAAAAAACGCCGCGGGCATGGACGCCAATCTGGCCCTGCTGGGGGAAGGGCTGCTGCTGTTTTCCCTGTTTCATATCATCTTTTTCCCCGCCTGGTACAAGGATATCGCCAAGGTGGGAAAGCCTTTCGTGGCGGCCAGCGCGGCGGTGTTCCTCTATATTGTGCTGGCCCTGGTAAGCACCTATGCCCTGCCCTTCGTGCGGGACTGCCTGGACACCCCGGACCCTGCTCATTTGCCGGAAAAGCTGCTGTTCCTTTTGCTTTCCGCCGGGTGCTATGGGCTGTGCACGGCGCTGTCCATACGCTGGTCGGCGCGCAATTTTGAGGCCCTGGATTTGCAGTGATTCCCGGATGGGAGCGGAAAGCTCCTTGCGCGGCGGCCCGGCCTGCGCTATAATATGCTTTGGCGGCTCCTGGCGGCAAGCCGGGGGCCGCCGCTTTATCCGCAATGAAACGGAGCTTTCAAGAAAGGCGGCGCGGCAATGCAGATCAGAGAAATAACCGATTGGACGGAGCCCGGCGTGCATGTATTTTACCAGCTGACCGACGCCCAGCTGCGCAGCAAGCAGGAGCCGGAAAAGGGCGTTTTCATCGCCGAGGGGCCCAAGGTGGTGCATTCCGCGCTGGACGCGGGGCTGGAGCCCTTGGCCCTGCTCATGCGCCGAAAGCTGATAGATGGCCTGGGAGCGCAGATCATAAGCCGCTGCGGGGATACGCCCGTGTACACGGCGGATGACGGCGTGCTGGCCGCGCTGACCGGCTTCCGGCTGCAGCGGTCCTGGGTGCTGTGCGCCATGCGAAGGCCGGCGGAGCGCACGCCTGAGCAGGTGATTCAGGGCGCGCGCCGGGTGGCCCTGCTGGAGGGCATTACGGAGCCCAGCAATGTGGGGGCCATTTTCCGGTCCGCCGCCGCCCTGGGCGCGGACGCCGTGCTGCTTTCGCCCACCTGCTGCGACGCGCTGCACCGCCGGGCGGTCCGGGTGTGCATGGGCTCGGTGTTTCAGGTGCCGTGGGCCCGGACGGGGCCAGACTGCGCCCTGCCCCTGCTCAAAAGCGCGGGCTTTCGGGTGGCCGGGCTGGCCCTGCGGGAGCATTGCCTTTCGCTGGATGATCCCGCCCTGCCGCTGGAGCCCCGGCTGGCCATCTGCCTGGGCACGGAGGATACGGGCCTAAAGGAGAGCACCATCAGCCAGTGCGATTATATCGTGAAAATTCCCATGGCCGCGGGTATCGATTCCCTCAACGTGGCGGCGGCTGCGGCGGTGGCCTTTTGGCAATTGCGTTTTCGGGGGAACCAAGAATAAAGAAAAAGGCTTTTCGCACGCTTTGCGCCCGCGAAAAGCTTTATTTTTATCCCGTCAGACAGATGACGCCCCCGTCACCGTTCCCGAAGCGCCTGGGAAAAGCGCTTCAGGGTTTCGGCGGCGGGCTTGCCGTAAGGGCAATAGCCGTTGTTGTCCGGCCCGGCGAATTCGGGATACAGCCGGGTGGCGGGCCAATCCCACCAGCCGGCGCCCCGCACGAAGGGATGGCGCAGCAGCGCGGCGGTAAAGGCTTCATACCAGGTTTCCTGCGCCGCCTGATTGGTGCCTTCGCCGAAGCGCCAATCGTTGGGCCTGGTTTCGGAATGGAGGCGGGAGGGGCAGCCGCATTCCATGAACAGGAAGGGCTTGCCCGCCTTTTCCGCCGCGGCCTGAATGCGCAGCAGGTTTTTTTCTATTTCATCCACGGGGTAATAGCCGGAGGAGGACAGGCAGTCCACCGCGTCCCACCAGGTGAGGCGGTCCTCCTGGTATTTGTCGCAATTGTAGGTGAGGGGCCCGGAATAAATGCCCCGCACGCGGGAAATCAAATGGCGCCATTCCCGGTCCCGGTGGTCGGCGCCCACCATTTCGCAGCCCACGCACAGCAGGTCGGCCTGATTATCCTGCGCCATCTTAGCGACCAGGCACACGTGTTCCTCCCAGGAAGCAAACCAATCCTCCCACCGGGGCTCGGTGGGCACGTCGCTGTCGAAAAAGCGGATGTAGGCCCGCCAGTAGCCGTCCCGGCAGTTGACCATGGCCTTCAGGATCACCTGGAGGCCCATTTCCCGCGCCTGGGCGCACACGGCGGCCACGTCGCCTGGGTCCATCACGTCCGGGCCCTGGGAATCCATGCGGGTGGAATAGGCGTGGTCCTGCCAGGCGCAAACGGGCAGGATAATGGCGTTGCAGCCCGTGGCGCGCGCCATTTCCCGCAGGGAGAAGCGCCAGGCCTGCCCCGCCGTAAAGCCCCGCTTTTCGCAGAAGGCGAAGGTGCAGGCGTTCAAAAAACCCTGAGGCAGGTCAATCATGCAATGCTGACCCCCGCTTCCATGGCCTTGGCGGCCACATAGTCGTAGGCCGCGGCGTATTCCTCAAAGCTGTGCATGTGCTCCAGCAGCACCGGCGCGTCCTTGGGCAGATACCGGTCAATGACGCGCAGCACCTCCCGGTAATCCAGCCCGCCCTCGCCGGGATTGCATTCGGAGAAGAAGGAGGTGAGGCGGTTCAGGTCCATCCGGCTGTCCTTGATATGGGTGCTTTTGATGTAGGGGCCCAGCTTGGCAAAGCATTCCTCAATGAACTGGGAGGATTTTAAATACCGCCGGGGAGAGCAGATCATGTTCACAAAGTCCATGTGGGCGGCGAACTGGGGCCGGTCCACATCCCGGATCAATTGCAGGTACACGTCGGGGCTGTCCGGAATCATCCAGGGCATGGGCTCCAGGGTGTAATACGCCCGGCGGGGCTGCACCTCGTCGATGATTTCCCGCACGTCGATGATGATGCGGTCATAGATGTCCGGGGAATAATTGCTGGGGTCCGCCGCGTCCCAGCCCGCGGGGCCGGCGGTGCCCGCAATGTTGACGCAGCAGGGAATGGCCAATTCATCCGCCAGGGCCAATTGCGCCTTGGCGTAAGCCTTGTTTTCCTTGGCGGCGGCTTTGTCCGGGTCCAGCAGGTTTTTCCATACGCCGATTTCGGCGATCTTTACGCCGTTGCGGCGTATCACCTCGCAGTACTGGTCAATTTCTTCCCGCGGGGTAAAGCAGTTGAAGGGCGCGGTGACAGCCTTGAAGCGGGAGGCGATGAGCAGCCGTTCCCACTCCGTGGGGCTTTTGTAAGCGCCAGTTACGGTTCCGCCCAGCAGCATGGCTTGTTCCTCCTTTTTTTTCGTGAACGCTGTATTGCTTGTATCTATTTCTATTATAACAGAACGGAAGAAAAAGGGGAAGATTGTTTTTTACTGTTTTTTCCAGAAAGAAAATTTCATCCGGAAGCTTGTTCCGCCCGGCGCGGTCAGCGTTACGCGCCACAGGCTGCCGGGGAAATTGCGGGCCATGCGCGCGTCGGAAACGGCTATTTCCTCCGCCTCCGCCCGGAGGCTGGAATCGTAGGCGGCGTTCAGGCTGCCTGCGGTAAAGCCGGCGGGGAAGAAGGCGGGCCGGGCGCGCAGCATCAGCACCCAGGTGACGGGGCTTTCCTGATGGAGGGAGATATCGTCCTCCACTGTCAGGCCGCTGCCGGCAAGCAGCAGGGTGCGGCGCAGCTTTTTTACTCCCGCCTCCTTCCGGTAGCAGCCCGCCAGGTCCAGGCTCAATCCGTCCGGCAGGTACTGCACGTCCGCGGCGGCAAATTCCCGCCCCGGCTGCTGCTCCTCCTGGCCCAGGAGGGGCAGGTTATGGTAGGCGGAGCGCACATGCCACAGGCTGTAGCGGTCCGAAGAGAAGGTTTGGGCGGTGTATACCCGGTTTCCCGCGTCCACAATCTGGGGTTCGTTCCGGCAATAGAGCATAAAGGAGCCCACGTCGTTGTGGTTGTGGTTTTCGCCGTTATGGCCGCCCTTGCAGCACAGGGTCCATTCGCCCCGCCTTACCACCCGCAATTGCAGGTCGGGCAGCCACACGTCCTGGGGCTTTTCCTTTGGGGCGGCTTTCTTTGCGGGATGGAAAAGCAGGTCCAGCAGCCGGGTAAAGTGGGGCACGTCGTCCAGCTGGGCGCTCAGGGTGCCCCGCAGGCGGCAGCCCATAGCGGTCAGGGCGGGGTCGCCCATGCGTTCCCCTGCCCATTGCAGCCTTTCTCCGGACAGAAGGGGCCGGGCGTCGCAATCCGCGAAATTGACGAACCAGCCGCCGCCGATTTCCACCTTCAGGGGGAAGGAAAGGATATTGCGGAGCTTCTCATCCTTCCAGCAGTCCAGGCTGCGGCCCGTGGCCTTTTCCAAAATTTCCAGGCAGTCCGCCAGCGCGCCGCCCGCCATGTTCCAGTAGCCCGCGCCCTCGTCGCACCCGCCGTCCTGGGGCATGCAGGCAAGCCATTTTTCCAGTATCCAAACGCCCCGGCCCAGCATGCGTGCCCGTTCTCTGCGCGCCATGGGCTGGGCGCAAATGCACACCAGCAGGTTGGATACAATCCAGGGCGTCCAGTTGTTCAGGTCCTGCCGCCGCACGCCCATCCACCAGAAATCGTTGGACAGCGCGTAGGGGGAAAGCAAACGGCGGCGGATTTCTTTTTCAATCCGCCTGCCAATCAGCGGCGACACCGCGTCCAGCTTCTCCCCCAGCAATTGCCGCACCAGGGAAAGAATCATGCCCGTCTGGGCGGAAAACAAATCGATGTAGGGCTCGTCCACATCGGGCAAAGGGCGCTCCCAGGGCGCGGGCGCGCCGGGGATGGGATTGATGTTGTGGGCGGAAATGACCCAGCTGCTTTCTTCGCAGATGCACCAAATACCGTCGATCACCGGGTCCAGGTCCGCCTGGCTGTCCAGGCAGCAGGCCAGCGTGTGGGCGCACAGCTTCCGCCGCCGGAAGAAATAGGGGTCCTCATCCGCCTTGCGGCTGCCGGCGCGCACAAAGGCCAGAAAATCCGTGGCCCGGCGCATGGGATAGGGCTGGGAAGCGTAGAAGGCGGCCATGGTCCGTATTTCCTGGGCGTGTTCCGGGATGATTTTCTGCCAGGCCCGGTCTCCCGCGGCGGGGAAAAGGGAAATGGGGGCTTCCGGCAAATCGTTTTCCAGGGGATGAGAATTTAGGTATTCAGAAAGCATGGTGCGGCACGCTCCTTTTTTCATTTGTGCTGCTTACCATTATATGCGCTTTGCGCAGCTTGTCAATGAAGCGCTGTCCGTATTTTCCAGCGCATCGGCAAAGCCGGTCCTGCGGATTGCTGATGAAAGGGCTGCGGCCCTTTCATACTTTCCTGGGGCTTG
>CAMOHY010000068.1 GCA_946615495.1 uncultured Clostridia bacterium | reverse complement strand
AAATTCATCCTGCCGCCGCTTGTTTTCCTCCCAGGTGGAGAAATTGCCCTTCTGCACCTCAATGCTGGCCCGGTTGATGGAAAGCACGTGGTCCACGCACCCATCCAGGAACGCCCGGTCATGAGAAACCAGAATGAAGCCCTTTTTGCCGTTCAGGTAACGGCTCACCACCTGGCGGCCCTTCATGTCCAGGTGGTTGGTGGGCTCGTCGATGAGCAGAAAATGGTTTTCGCGGGAAAACAGCGCCGCCAGCAGCACCTTGGCCTGCTCGCCGCCGGAGAGGGTGGAAAAGGGCCGGGACAGGATATCGTCCTCCACGTCCAGGCAGGCGATTTCTTTTAAGAACCGCCAAATCTGGCCATCCGGGTCCAGGTCCGCGGCAATGTCCAGCGGCGTTTTTGCTTCATCCGCCACCGGAAAAGGAAAATAATCGAATTTCACCGGGGCGCTGACCGCGCCGTGATCGGGCAATTCGCCGGCCAAAATGCGCAGCAGGGTGGTTTTTCCCCGGCCATTCCGGCCAATAAACCCCAGCTTCCAGTCCGTATCGATCTGGAAGGAGGCGTGGTCAAAAATCAAATCCGGGCTGCCTTCGTAGGCAAAGGTCAATTGGGATATCTGTATACGCGCCATAAAACCTCCGAATGCTTCATCCGCAGGCGGAATGGCGCTGGCTTTTTATGCTTTTTTCTCGGCGAACGCAAAGAAAACGCAAAAAAAGATGCGCTCATCCGGCCTGCCGGAGCACAAATGAACAAAGCATGGCCTTCCATGCCCGTCCCGCGCTCCTTTTGTCTTGTCAGACGGCAGAACCGTTACTTGCGCATCTTTCCACCTCTTTCTTGCTTGGATATATTCATTATATCCAATATCGCGGAAAAAGGCAAGAAAAATATTCGGCGTTTACCCCGCCGGCGGATAAAGGCGGCACAGCCTGCGCCTGCGCCGGGGAGAAACGAGACCGCCGAGCATCCGCTTTTCACAGGGAAAACAAATCAGGCAGCCCATCACGTGCAGCCCCAGGGGAAAGGAGCGGCCGCAGAGGATACATCTTTCTTCCTGCATGGTTCATCCCTCGCTTTCATGGAACAGCATGCCCGGAAAGCGGGAAAATATTCCTGTATTTTTAGGAGCCTTCCTTTTCTTCCGTTTTCTCCCGGCTGCTGTCGATAAGGAAACGGAGGGGGTCATCCGCTTGATACAGGCGCAGGGAAGGCGAAAAGAGCCCGTGCTGGGCCAACGCTTGCTGAGAAGAAGGGGAGAGCAGATAAAGAAGAAAGGCCTCTCCCTCCTTGGACGCCGCCGCCGCGCGAACAGGCAAAAGCCCTTTCTCCTCCGGCAGGGCGCAGGCGCGGAATCCCAGGGCAAGCTGGACGGCCTGGCCTGGCGTTAGCAGGGCGGCGCGGGCTTTGCCCTGGGAAAAATCCCCGGCGGGGTTTTGGCTGAATACCGTGCCGGGAAGGACCCCCATCAGTTCATTGGGGCTCAGCACCGCGGAAAGCTCGTTTTCCTGGGGCCAGGGCAGCGGCTCCGGCGTGGGGCCAGGGGTGGGCGACGGGCGGAAAAACAGAAGCCCCGTGGGGGAGGGAGCATGAAACAGCGCCTGATCGTCCCGCACGATAAGGGCGTAGCCCCGCAGCGCCACGATGGCGCCGCCGGAGGAGGAAACCAGCAGGTCGGGCGGCAAAGCCTCCTGCGAAAGCGCCGCTTCCAGGTCCTGCTGGGAGCATAAGCGAAGATACACCCGCACGCCCGTTTCCTTTTCGTAGGCGCGGGCGCGGCCTTTCAGCCAGGCGGCCACAGCGGGCTCCTTTTCCCCGTTCCATACCCGCAGAATGAACAAATGAGTTGCCTTTTCCTCTTTCGGTTCTTGTCCAAAGGGCCACAGAAGAGCCAGCATTACCGTGACGGCCAAGAAAAAAAGAACGATGGGCCAGCGCTTTTTCATATTAAAAATCCCCCCGCCGTATTGTATTCGGCGGAGGGAGCGTCCATGCGCGTGCTTGCGCTTATTGCTGGATGGTCTTTTTCCAGGCGTCGATGCGCTTGCTCACTGCCAGGGTGGTAAAAAGATCGGTAACGCCTTCAAAAATGAGGCACCCGCCGATGGCGGCCACCGCCGTTTCAATGGCGGCGAAGGGATTGAGCAGGATGAGCCAGCCCAGCGCGATGGCCAGAATGGCCAGGGCCAGCAGCGCGCCCCAATGGGCGATTCCCGCTTTTTTCGCGTCAACGGCCCGCAGGATGTTGCCAATGCCGCAGCCCACCAGCAGCAGGCCGAAAATGAGGGGCATCAGGCTCATGAAGGTTTCGGGCCGGGTGACCATGAACAGGCCCAGGCCGATGGACAAAAGGCCCACCACCAGATCGCTTTGGAACAGGAAAGGATAGGTGTGGTCCCGCTTGAAATAGCGCACCGTGCGAATCACGCCCATGGCGATGGAAATGCCGCCCACCACATAACTGATGGATTTCAGCGTAACGGAGGGGAACAGCAGCAGGAACAGGCCCGCGATGACGGTGACGATGGCGGCAAAAATCCAATTTGTTTTTAAGTCGTTCCAAATTTTTTGAAAATTCACAGTTTTCACGCTTCTTTCCGTTCTTTTAAAATTTTGCGAAATCGATCAAGAATTGACATCCCTGACCAAATCAAGTATACTACTTTTGCTTTTTCGCGTCAACCGAAAGGGGCGCTGAGGCTGGAAAAAACAAGAAAAGAAGCGTATGAGAGGACAAACAATGAAAAACATGACGGTGAAAAATCTGGTGTTCTGCGCGCTGATGGCGGCGCTGATCGTGGTATTTGCCCAAGTGCAAATTCCGCTGCCGGGCCTGGTGCCCATTTCCCTGGCCACCTTCGGGGTCATGATGAGCGGGCTGCTGCTGGGCTGGCATTGGGGCGCGGTGGCCGTGGCGGTGTATATTTTGCTGGGCGCGGTGGGCGTGCCGGTGTTTGCGGGCTTTAAGGGCGGGCTTTCCGCGCTGATGGGCCCCACCGGCGGCTACATTATCGGTTATCTGCCCTACGCCGTGCTGGCGGGCCTTTCCTATCCGGCCCTGCAGGAAAAATATTGGGGCCGCTGCGTGCTGCTGGCGCTGGGCACCGCTGCCTGCTATATCCTGGGCACGGCCTGGTTCATCCACGTGACCGGGCGCACGCTGGCTGAAAGCCTGTCCCTGTGCGTGCTGCCCTTCCTGCCGGGGGACGCGGCAAAAGTGCTCCTTTCCGCTTTCCTGGCGCCCAGGCTGCGCAAAGCCATCAAAAATTGACAGAAAATACGCCTGACTGTCAAAAATCACCAAAAAATTCCATTTGCGGTTGACGGGAACAGTCCCGCGTGATATCATCGACAAGACAAAAGAACAGGAGGCGGCGCATGGCAAGAACGGATGCGGACATGACTCAGGGCAGTATTTGGAAGCATTTGCTGCAATTTTCCATCCCCATGGCTGTCGGCCTGCTGTTTCAGCAATTGTATAACACAGTGGACACGGTGGTGGTGGGCCAGTTCGTGGGCCAGCAGGCCCAGGCGGCGGTTGGCTCCACGGGCTCGGTCATTAACACCATTGTGGGCTTCTGCGCAGGATTGGCCACCGGCGCGTCGGTGGTCATTTCCCAGCGCTATGGGGCCCATGACCGCCAGGGCCTTGGCAAAGCGGTGCATACCACCATCGCCGTCACCTTCATCATGAGCGTGCTGGCCACTTTGCTGGGCCAGCTTATTATTGATCCCATGCTGCGCTTCATGCAGACGCCGGACGATGTGATGGGCGAATCGCACACTTATTTATCCATTTATTTTTCGGGCGTGTCCGGCGTGCTGTTTTACAACATGGGCAGCGGCATCCTAAGGGCTGTGGGCGATTCCAGAAGGCCCCTGATTTTCCTCATCGTGTCTGCCCTGCTCAACACTGTGCTGGACCTGGCCTTTGTACTGGGCCTTCATATGGGCGTGGACGGGGTGGCCTACGCCACCATCCTGTCCCAGATCGTGTCCGCGCTGCTCATCCTTATCACCCTCAGCCGGGAGGACGGCGGCTACGGCATTCGCTGGCGGCAGCTGCGCATCGACCGGGAATCGCTGTTTAGCATTTTGAAAATCGGCTTGCCCAGCAGCATCCAATCCGCTATCACGGCGTTTTCCAATGTGTTTGTGCAGTCCTACATCAATTATTTCGGCTCCGCCTGCATGGCGGGCTACGGCATTTACAACAAGGTGGACGCCTTTGCCCTCATTCCGGTGCAGGCCATCAGCATGTCCTCCACCACCTTCGTTGGGCAAAACTGGGGCGCGAAGCAGGCCAAGCGGGCCAGGGACGGCGTGCGCACCGCCACGTTCATGAGCCTGGGGGCCACGGTGGCCCTGGGCTTGGTGGTGTTTTTCCTGGCCAGGCCGCTGCTGGGCTTCTTTTCCCCGGAGGAGGAAGTGGTAGCCTTTGGCGAAAGGTTCATCCGCATTGTAACGCCCTTTTATGTGACCATCTGCTTTAACCAAATCTATGCCGGGGCCCTGCGCGGCATCGGCGACGCCACGGTGCCCACCGTTATCATGCTGGCCTCCTTCGTGGTGTTCCGCCAAATTTATCTGGCGGTGACAAAGGCCCTGGGCGCGGGCTTTGTGGCGGTGGCGCTGGCCTATCCCATGGGCTGGATCATGTGCTCCACGCTGCTTCTTGTGCGCTACAGCCGGAGCGCCTTGGTGAGAAACGTGGCGTGAGGAAGCCTTCCTGTTCAGTGTCTAACAGCTAATATAAATATATGCGGCCGTAAAAAAGAGCACTTCCAGGCTGAACTGCCTGGAAGTGCCATTTTTTACAGCAATTTTTACAGCAAATTGCTGTTCCCATCGAAAGACTGCTTACACACTTTCGATGGCATTACAGCAGTGCCCGCTGAATCTTGCCGCTGGTGGTTTTGGGCAATTCATCCCGGAATACCACGATGCGGGGGTACTTGTAGGGCGCAGTGCGCTGCTTGACGTAGCTTTGAATTTCCTTCTTGAGCTCCTCCGTGCCCTCCTTGCCCTTCACCAGCACAATGCTGGCCTTGACCACCTGGCCGCGCACCGGGTCCGGGGCGGCGGATACGCCGCACTCCAGCACGTAGGGCAATTCCATGATGACGGACTCGATTTCAAAGGGCCCGATGCGGTAGCCGGAGGACTTGATGAGGTCGTCCACCCGGCCCACGTACCAGAAGTAGCCGTCCTCATCCTTCCAGGCAGTGTCGCCGGTGTGGTACAGGCCGTCGTGCCAGTTGCCGTTCACGTTGCGGTCCGTGCTGCCGTAGTAGCCGGTGAGCAAGCCGCACTGGGGCCCGTGCTCCGTGTGGATGACGATTTCGCCCACTTCGCCGACGGGCACAGGGTTTCCGGAGGGGTCCACGATGTCCACATCATAGAGGGGCACGGGCTTGCCCATGGAGCCGGGCTTGGGGTTCATGCCCGTCAGGTTGCCGATGATGATGGCGCTTTCGCTCTGGCCAAAGCCCTCCATGATGGTGATGCCGGTGGCTTCCTTGAACTTCTGGAACACCTCCGGGTTCAGCGCTTCGCCGGCGATGGTGGCGTAGCGGATGGAGGATAGGTCGTACTTGCTCAAATCCTCCTTAATGAGCATGCGGTACATGGTGGGCGGCGCGCAGAAGGTTTTGATATTGTACTGCTTGAACAGGGGCAGGATATCCTCCGCGTGGAACCGGTCGAAATCATAAACGAAAATGGCGGCTTCGCACAGCCACTGGCCAAAGATTTTGCCCCAGCAGGCCTTGGCCCAGCCCGTATCGGAAATGGTCAAATGCAGTTGGCCGGGCAGCACGTTGTGCCAATATTTGGCGGTCATATAATGGCCCAGGGGATACTTGTGGCTGTGGCACACCAATTTGGGATAGCCGGTGGTGCCGGAGGTAAAGAACATGAGCAGCGGGTCGTCGCCGCAGGCCGCGTCCTGGGGCCGCTCAAAGTGGGAGGAAAACACGCTGTATTCGCTGTCAAAATCGTGCCAGCCTTCCCGCTGGCCGCCGCAGAACACCTTGATTTGAATTCCAGGGCATTCGGGCAGGGCCTTTTCAATTTCGCCCGCGGCCTGGCCGTGGCTGGTGCACACCACGGCGCTGATTTCGCCGGTCTTAAAGCGGTAAATGTAGTCCTTGCAGAGCAACTGGTCCGTGGCGGGGATAACCACCGCGCCGATTTTTTCCATGGCCAGCATGGTGATCCAGAAATGATACTGCCGCCTGAGCACCAGCATCACCCGGTCGCCCTTTTTGATGCCGATGGACTTGTAATAATTGGCGGCCCGGTTGCTCATCTTGTGCAAATCCAGGAAGGTGAAGCGCCGTTCCTTTTTGTTGATGTCCAGGTGCAGCAGGGCCAATTGGTCCGGGTGCTCCTTGGATAATTCATCCATCACGTCAAAGGCGAAATTGAACTGGTCAATATCGTGGTAATGCACGGAAACGGGCGTGCCCTTTTCGTTTACCACCGTGTCCACGAACCGGTCGGCAATGATGGCCTGCGCCTGCTGCACGGGGGCGGCGGCTTCGTGAATGTGGGGATTGTATTCCGTTTCCTCGCCGGGAATGACCACTGCCAGGAACACGCAGTCCTGCCCTTCGGCGGCGATGAGGCCGTGGGGCGTGGAGGAATCAAAAAAGATGGAATCGCCCGCCCGCAATGTTTCGGTGTGCTCGCCGATCTGGGCGCGGAGCACGCCGGAGAGGATATAGTCAAATTCCTGGCCGGGATGGCTCACCGTTTCGATGGGGGCGGCCTGGAGGGCGGGGTCATAGGAATAGCGGGTCAAATACGGCTCCACGATGCGCTTGCGGAACATGGGGGCCAGGTTGCGCATGTTGATGCCCTTAATGTCCGTCACGATTTCGCCTTCGCCGTGGCGGGTGATGGTATAATTGGAAAGCCGGGGGCTGGTGCCTTCGATCAGGTCCACAATGTCTACCCCGAAGGCGGCGGCGCATTTATGCACAAAGGAGAAGGGCATTTCAGCGATGCCGGTTTCGTACCGGGCGCAGTCTGCTTCGCTGAAGCCCGTCATCCGGGCCAAGTCGGCGGTGGTATAGCCGGAAATATCTTTCAGTTCTCGGATACGGGCGGCCACGTCCCGCAGCATTTCGGGGGCCTGGGCGGTGGTGGACATAGGGGAAAACCTCCTTTGGTAAAAAGTGTGAGGCAGGAGAAGGAGCCTTCACTCCTCCCTTGAGGCAGGAAAAAGCCCGCCCCAAAGCTTTTCTTTGAGACGGGCTGAATGAACACAGCTCGCGGTACCACTCAAATTGCGCTGATAAAAGCGCCCCTCACGGGCTCCCATGAAGCCCTCCGCACTGACGCAGCGTACGCGGGACAGCCTACTATCGGTTCAGCTGACCGGCTCAGGAGCCACAGCCTTGAATTTTCGCCGCCGCCGGTTTTCAGCTGCCCCGGCTCTCTTTGGGCGGCAGGAAATTCTGCCTTCTCCGTCATCGCCTTTTTATGCGATTGCAAATAGTTTAGCAGATTGGGGCGGAAAAGTCAACGGGGAAAATTCCTTATTTTTTCATGATATACAAAAGAAATACAACCATTGCGCCTTGACATTTTTCGCATACGGGGCCATAATGGCAAAAAGGGCGCGGAAGGGGGAGAGGCATGTGCGGCGCATGATCGTGATCGCCGGGCATTACGGCAGCGGAAAAACTGAGCTGGCGGTGAGCCTGGCGATGGAGCTGGCGCGGCGTAAGCAGCGGGAATTTCCCCGGCTGGCCATTGTGGATTTGGACGTGGCAAACCCCTATTTCCGGTCCCGCGAGCGGATGGAGCTGCTGGAAAAAAACGGCGTGAGCGTGTACGGCGACGCCTTCCATTCCACCGGCTCCGCGGCCGAATTGCCCGCCCTGACGGCGGCCCTGCGCGCGCCGCTGGAGGACGGGGGCTGCCAAACCATTGTGGACCTGGGCGGCAACGACGCCGGGGCCCGCGTGCTGCGGCAGTTTGCCAAGTATTTTCAGGGGCAGGACCATGAATTGTGGGTGGTGGTGAATTTCCGGCGCTACGAAACGCTGACGCTGGAAACCTCCCGCGAGCACGTGGAATCCATCTGGCGGGAGCTGGATATGCCCGTCACCGGCCTGGTGAACAACACCCACTTATTGCGGGAAACCACGCCGGCAATCATTCGGGAAGGCTATGAAAAGGCCAGTGCGCTTTCGGCCCAAATGGGCATCCCGCTTTTGTTTACCTGTTATCCCGCGGGCATCGTGAGCCCGGAGGAAATCAGGGACATCCCGTCCCTCCGTCCTCTGGGGCTGTATATGCGGCCCGCTTATTTGGATAAGTAATCCATACCACAAGGAAGAGAAGGAGGAAACTGTTTCATGCGGGCGTTTAAGCTGATCTTCCGTCCGGAAAAATGCAAGGGCTGCGAGCTATGCCGGTCCGTTTGCCCCAAGGGTGTGATCGGCATGGCCTCCCAGGTCAATGCCAAGGGTTATCACCCCGCCTGCGCCGTGAACCAGGAAGCGTGCATCGGCTGCCAAAGCTGCGCGCTGATGTGCCCTGACGGCGCCATCGCAATCTATCAATTGGAGGAGGGCGACCAATGACCACCGATAAAGTGCTCATGAAGGGCAACGAGGCCTTTGCCGAGGCCGCCATTCGCGGCGGCGCGCGGCTGTATTTCGGATATCCCATCACCCCCCAAAGCGAAGTGCCGGAGTATATGAGCCGGGAACTGCCCAAGCACGGCGGGTGCTTTGTGCAGGCGGAAAGCGAGCTGGGGGCCATCAATATGGCGTACGGCGCGGGCAGCGCCGGCGGCACGGTGTTTATTTCCTCCTCCTCCCCCGGCATCGCCCTGATGCAGGAGGGCATGAGCTTCCTTTGCTCCGCGGAGGTGCCCCTGCTGGCCATGAACGTGAGCCGCGGCGGCCCCGGCATCGGCGGCATTCAGCCCGCCCAGGCGGACTATTACCAGGTGACCCGCGGCGGCGGCAACGGCGACTACCGCATTCCCGTATTCGCCCCCGCTTCCATTCAGGAGGCCGTGGACCTGCTGTATGAGGGTACGGACCTGGCGCAGTACTGGCGCAATCCCATTATGGTGCTGGCCGACGGCATGATCGGCCAGATGATGGAGCCTGTGCGCCTGCCCGAATTTAAGCCTGTCCTTCAGCCCAACGAGATCGCGGGCAAGCGGGACTGGGCCTGCACCGGCTATAACGACCGGGGCGGCGACGGGAACCGGCGGGTGGTAAAATCGCTGCGCATGCAGCCCGAAGTGCTGGAAAAGCACGTGGAAAAGCTGTTTGAAAAATACGCCCGGATGGAAACGGAGCTGGCCCGGTATGAAACCGAAAACCTCAAGGGCGCGGAGGTTGTGTTCGTGGCCTTTGGCACCACGGCCCGCATCTGCCGGGAGGCCTGCGAAATTCTTTCCGCCCAGGGCGTGAAGGCGGGGCTGATCCGGCCCATTTCCCTGTGGCCCTTCCCGGAAAAGGCCTTTGATGAAATCGACTTTGGCGCCACCAAGGCCGTCATTTCCGCTGAGCTTTCCATGGGCCAGATGATTACGGACGTGAAGCTGGCCCTGAATGGCCGCCTGCCCGTATACCTGGCCCACCGCACCGGCGGCATGGTGCCCACATCGCCCGAAGTGGCCGCGCGTGCCAAGGCTGTATTGGAGGGATTGAAATGAAGCCCATTTTTGAATACACCA
>CAMOHY010000067.1 GCA_946615495.1 uncultured Clostridia bacterium | reverse complement strand
GGCCCTCATACCAGGAGCCAACCAGTTCCGCGTCGTCCACCCGGCAGTGGGCGGCTTCCGCGGGCTTCTGGTTTGGCAGAATCAGCCAATAGGGCAGGTACCCGTTTTTTTCATCCACCATGCCGGTAAGATAATGGTGCGCCAATTCCGCCATTCGCCGGGGATCAAAATGCTGATATTGTGCCATCGTGCCATACCGCCTTTCTGCATGGAAGGCCTTTTTTTATTGTTTTTATCATACAATAATCCGCGGGCCCTGTAAAGGCGAAATCAGGAAAATGGTATGAAAATCAAAAAAACGTCTACCCGCAAAAATGTTGTATTTGGTAAAATAACGGACAAAACATCATAAAATTGGTACAAAAATCAGATATTTGGACTTGCTTTTTTCCTTGGCGCTTGTTACGCTGGTATTAAAGAAAGTAAAACGATACCGAAGGCGATCCATGAAACGAGGAGGCGATGGCCGTGACAGCTTTGAACGCGGCGGACCGGCTCAAAAAACGGCGCTCCTTCCTGCGCCGGGTGAGAAAACACAAGCTGCATCTGCTCATGATCCTGCCGGTGATCTGCTGGTACCTGCTATTCAAATACGGCCCTTTGTACGGCATCACGCTGGCGTTCAAGGAATTCCAGCTGCTCAAGGGCATTATAGGCAGCCCTTGGGTGGGCCTTGCTAATTTTGACAGGCTGTTTAGCAGCTACAATTTCTGGAACGTGTTTCGGAATACCGTCACCATCGCCGCGCTGAAATTTGTTTTTGGCTTTCCCGCCCCCATCATTCTGGCGCTGATGCTGAACGAACTGCGGGCGCAGAAGTACAAGCGGGTGGTGCAGTCCCTGAGCTACCTTCCCCACTTTATTTCCTGGGTCATCCTGACGGGTATCTTCATGGTAATCCTTTCTCCCACCAGGGGCCCCGTCAACAGCCTGCTTAAATCCATGGGCTTTGACAGCATCTATTTCCTGGGCGACCCCAAATACTTCCAGGGCACCTTGGTGGTGACGGGCATTTGGAAGGGCGTGGGCTGGGGCTCCATCGTGTATCTGGCCGCGCTGGGCGGCGTCAATGAGGAGCTGTACGACGCCGCGCGGGTGGACGGCTGCGGCCGGTGGGCCCGAATTTGGCATGTGACCCTGCCTGGCATCACCCCGGTGGTGACCATTATGCTGATCCTTTCTATGGGCAGCCTGGTAGAGGACGATTTTGACCAGATTTTTAACCTGCTCAACGATGCGGTACTGGGCGTGGGCGACGTGCTGGGCACCTTTATTTACCGCCAGGGCGTGAAAAACCTGGATTATGGCTACGCCACCGCCGTGGAGTTGTTTCGGAACCTGATTTCCCTGGTGCTGGTGCTCAGCGCCAATTTCTTATCCAAGCGCATCAACGAATATGGATTGTGGTAAGGAGGGAAGCGATATGAGCAGTGTGCCCGCGCCGCGCGCCAAGCGGAAGCACCGGATCTATGAAAGCAAAGGCGAACCGTTTTTCCAGGCTTTCCTGATTCTGTTTTTCGCTTTGCTGAGCATCACCTTCGTTTATCCCTATTGGCATGTGCTGGTAAATTCCTTTACCACGCCCAATTACGCGTCCGCCTCCGGGTTCCGGCTGTGGCCCAAGGAATTTTCCACCGACGCTTACCGCCATATGCTCAGCGCCAATTTCCTGTGGAGCGGCTATAAAAACACCCTCATCGTCTGCGTGCTGGGCTGGCTCCTGTCCATCACGGGGGTGGTGCTGGCGGCGTACCCGCTGTCCAAAAAGGATCTGCCCCTGCGCGGCCTGTTTACCACGCTGATTCTGGTCACCATGTTCGTTTCCGGCGGCATGATTCCCACTTATCTGCTGGTCAACAATACGCTGCACATGCGCAACAGCTTTTTTGCCATCCTGCTGCCCCACTGCATCAGCACCTCCCACGTAATCATTGCCCGGAACTATTTCATGACCCTGCCCAGCGATTTGGAGGAGGCCGCCACCATTGACGGGGCCAACAGCTGGCAGGTGCTGTGGCGGATTATGCTGCCGCTGAGCGTGCCGATCCTGGCTACCATCAGCCTGTGGGTGATCGTGAGCAACTGGAACGCCTATTTCAACTGCCTGCTGTATATTACCGACCCCAAGAAATTTGTACTGCAGGTGGTGCTGCGCCGCATCATCCTGACGGACTCCAAGGAAATGACCGCCGCCAGCGAAGCCGTGGCCAACACGACCGACACGGACATTGTCACGCTTCGCGCCGCGTCCATTATGCTGGCCACCATCCCCATCATCTGCGTATATCCCTTCCTGCAAAAATATTTTGTGAAAGGCGTTTTGATCGGATCGCTGAAAGGGTAAAGAAAAGCAAATATATAAGGAGAGCTGAAAGGTTTCCCGTCCAATTCGCGTTCATCCTTTAGCCTCAACGCCCGGCTTTTCACTCTGAATTTTTTCCAAAGAAGGACCCTAATCAGAGCGCAGTCTCTGATAATAATAAAAGGAGGTATCCCCATGAAGAAAGGTATTGCCCTGCTCCTCGCTTTGCTCCTGACCCTGGGCTGCGTCTCCCACGCGCTGGCTGAGTTGGACTTGAGCAAATACGTATCCAACCCGGAAGAAACGATCACCATTGAATGGCTGGCTGGCCACGATACCGACGCTATCCCGGAAGGCGACACTGTGGTTGCCTGGCTGGAGCAAAAGTTCAATGTAAAGCTGAACGTCTGGTTCGTTGAACGCGAAAACTACGATGAGCTGCTTACCGCCCGCATCGCCGGCGGCGAAATCCCCGATGTGTTCATGCTGCAAAACGCCCAGCAGTTTTCCAAGTGGATCAAGCAGGGCGTCGTGATGGAGCTGCCTCTGGAGGTGATCCAGCAGTGTATGCCGGAGAGCTACGAATGGCTGCTGGAATACGATCCCGGATGCTTCAGCACCGTCAGCTACAACGGCCATAACTATGGCCTGCCCCGCGTCAACGGCGACGGTTACTTCAACTACGCGCCCTTCTGGCGCGCCGACTGGCTGGCCAAGTTCGGCTACACCGACGGCAAAGTGCCCATGACGTTGGAGGAATGCGAAGAAGTGTTCTACAAGTTCGCCAATGAAGACCCTGACGGCAACGGCGAAAAGGACACCTACGCCCTGAGCCTCACCGGCATGAACCCCATCTTCGGCGCTTTCGGCGCCCTGCCGGACCGCTGGGTGGACGATGGGGAAGGCAACCTGGTTTACGGCGGCGTGTATCCCGGCATGAAGGACGCCCTGACCCTGCTGGCCAAGTGGTACAAGGATGGTTTGGTGGATCCTGAATTCATCACCGGTGAAAACCAGGGCGGCTACTGGGCCCTGTCCGTACCCTTTGAAAACGGCCAGATCGGCTTCTCGTCCTCCGGCGCTTACTATCACCTGGCTCCGGACTTCGACGGCCCCAAGAACGAGGAAACCGGCGAAGGCGGCAACTTCCAGTATGGCCGCACCATGCGTACCTTCGCCGCCACCGTGGGCTATGACAAGATGGTGATCGGCTACAACCCCACCGGCCCGGACGGCAAGCAGGGCGGCGAAAGCTGGGGCCTGACCACCGACGAAGCCATGGTGTTCAGCTACAAGCTGGCCGATCAGCCCGCCAAGCTGGCCCGCATCCTGGAAATCATCAACACCATCGGTTCCGATTTCGATACCTGGCTGAAGATTTGGAACTGGGACCTGGAATCCGAACAGTACGACTATGACGAGCTGCTGGGCTATGTGGCGAAGGAAGGCCATGAGCGCGCCGATGAAGGCACCCACACCAATATGTTCAACACCCTGCAGAATCCCTTCTTCGCCATGCGCGTAAAGCCCGCCCAGTATGAATGGGCCAAGAGCCTGCCCCAGTTCCGCACCGGCGGCTATTCCAACACCATGCTGCCCATCACCACCGCTTCCATGCCCCAGTATTGGGAAAACCTGGACACCCTGCGCAAGACCACCTACGTGCAGATCATCACCGGCGAAAAGCCCGTGGAAGCCTTTGATGACTTCGTGAAGCAGTGGAACGATATGGGCGGCGCCCAGATCACCGAAGAAGCCAACGAATGGTATCATTCCCGTTAAACTCCCTGTAATCCTGTTTCCAGTGGGGCCGCCCGCGCGACGGCCCCCTTCTGTATGCAAGGCCGGTTATACGGCAGAAAGGAAGCACAGGCATGCGTTTACCTGACGCCTTTCAAACCAAGCATCCCCTTCGCTTCCGCAAGGACGGCGGCTACCGCATCCTCATGATGAGCGACGCCCATTTGAAGCCCGGTAAGGAAGAACGCACCCTTCGCGCCATGGAAACCCTGATCGACGGCGTCAGGCCGGATTTGGTGCTTTTAAACGGCGACAACGTGGCCGCCTTTACCAGCCCCGAAATGTTTGATGGGCTGCTGGCCCGGCTCGCCCGGCCCATGGAAGAGCGGCATATTCCCTGGGCGCACGTGTTTGGCAATCACGACCAGACGCCCGAAGTATCCAAAACGTATCAGGAAGCGGCGTATGAGCGGTATCCCTGGTGTGTGTCCAAAGCCGGGCCGGAGGAATTGCCGGGAGAAGGAAATTATTTTCTGCCCATCCTGGATGAAAACGGCGAGCCGGTATTTGGCGTATGGGGCATTGATTCCCAACAGGATTTTAAAACCCAGACCGTTCCGCTGAATTATTCCGGCGATCTGTACTGGGACGTGATGATGCCAAGCCCCATCGTGTCCTACTCGGATTATGATTTTATCCGGTTCGAGCAGGTGATGTGGTATTGGAACACGTCGGTGGCCCTGGAGAAGCTGTGCGGCCGCAAAATTCCTTCCCTGATGATGTTCCACATCCCTCTGATCGAATTCCACGGGATGCTGCGCAACGCGACCCGTACCCAGCTGCGGGGGGAATACAACGAGCGGCTCAGCACGTCCGAAATCAATTCTGGCATTTTCGCCGCCGCTTTCCAGCGCGGGGACGTAAAGGCCATGTTTGCGGGCCACGATCACATCAACACCTTCGACGGCATTTATTGCGGCATCCGCATGGGCTTTGACGGCAGCATCGGCTATGAGGCCTACGGCGTCCGGGACAACGATCCGGGCCACGACCGGGAACGCCTGCGCGGCGGGCGCGTTTTTGATATAACGAAGGATGATCCCTGGAACATCCGCACGGAAATGGTGTTCGTGAAGGACTTTGAACGGGCGGAAAAGGGATGACCGAGGCGCAGAAAGAATTTTCGGTGGGCGCGCACGGGGCTTTGGCGGTATGCGTCAGCGTGCAAACCGGCGGGCCGGTTTGGCTCAATGCAATAGGGGCCGCGCTGTTCTATCTGTCCGGCGCCATCCTGCTGGCGAACAAATACAGACCCGGAGCGGGAAAGGGCTGCGCCTCCCTTGTGTGGTTCGCCTACGCGCCCGCCCAGCTTTGCCTGATTGCCGGCCTGTTCCTGGCCGGATAATCGTATATTGCGGAAACATGCTTTTTCAGGTATAATAACTAAAAAAAGATAAAAATTTCTAAATTCGGAGGATATGTTCGTGAAGGGCAAGCGGATGGTGAATCTGGCCAGCATATTCATTATTTTGATTTTTACCGTCATCGCCGTGACGCTGATGGCGATTTTCGTGCTGGTTTATTCATCGATCCTCAGCCGGGAACAGTACAGCACGCTGCGGGAGGAAGCCACCATTCTTTCCGATAACGCCGATTTCCAGATCATGGAGCCATTTCAAAATGAGCCTGCCCGCCGGTTGGGCGGCAAGGAGGGGCTGGCGGAAACGGCGCAGTCCGTATCCCGGAAGGGGGAGGCGGACAGCATGGGAATCCGCGCCTTGTCCGCCTGGTGCGCCGCGGCCTGCGCGGCCACCTCGCCCTGCGACCGGGTAGAGCTGTATTTCCCCGATATGAAGATGGCGGTAGGCTCTGACGGCGTGCATTTTTTGGACGATAAAAAATACAAAGTGCGGAAAAGCAGCTACGCCTTTTTAACAAAGATCACGCCGGAAAGCACGGCGTGGCTGAGGCTGAATTTTCCGGAAAACGGCGTGGAAACGCCTTATATTGTGTATGTGCGTCCCCTGCCCGGCGTTTTCCCGGAGCAGGGCACCCCCATGATCGTTGCGGCGGTGCGGGAGGACAGGCTGCATGAAATGCTGCGCAATTCCCTGCGTACCCTGGGCGATGCGGACATGATTTTCCTGTCCGATTATCAGGGCGTGATCTGGAGCGCGGCGGACGCGGCCCTCGTTGGAACAAAACTGCCCATGACGGACCTGAACAACCAGACTCGCCGCCTGCAGGACGGGCAGGAGGTGCTGCTGGTGGAAAGCCCCAGCGCCGTCAGCGGGTTTACTTATGTGCTGGCTCGGCCCAATCCTGGATGGCTGGGAAATTACAGCAGCACGTTTTCCCTGTGGGTCGCGCTGTGCGTGGGGCTGCTGATCGCGGGAATGATCGCTGTGCTCTGGGTGCTGATGGCCCATTATTCCCGCCCCATGCGGCGCTTAATCCACCATTATGACATCCCGGAAATTTCAACGGGGGGCGGCAGCCTGATTTCTTCTCCCAGCGAGCATTTTTCCCGGATTGAAACGGCCCTGCAGGATATGAGCAAAATCAAGCTGGAGCAGGCGCAGTTTCTGCGGCAGAGCCGCCCGGTGCTTCGTTCCGCCTGGCTCAACTGCCTGGTCAGCGGCGAAGCGCATTACACCGGCCCCATGCCCCAGCTGGGCATCGATTTTCATTATCCGTATTTCCAGGCGGTGCTTTTATCCGCCGTCCCCGATACGGAAACGGAGGAAGCCATCCTTTCCTGCTTCCCGAAGGAGTTCGAGGTGGCGGCCTTTACCAGCCGGGAAAAGGAAAGGGTGCTTTTGGTCAATTATCATGGGGAGCAGGACGCCGTGCCCCGCATTCTCCGGCAGGCTGGGGAAAAGCTGGATGAAAAGAAAATTCCCCTCACCTTCGGCGTGGGGATCCCGGTGGATACGGAAAGCCGCATCCAAGTTTCCTTCCGCTGCGCCCGCCGGGCGCTGTCCGGCCGGTACTTTGGCGACACAAGCCGGGTGTGCGTGTTTGAGCCCAGGGAAAATCCCATCAAAGGCGAGGAGGCCATGTCCCAGCTGGCATCTCGCCTCTATGTGCTCACATCCCTGATCCAGCGTCAGGCTGCCGACGAAGCCAACGAGGAAATCGACGAAATCGTGGCGTGGATTAAGGAAAACCCGCCTTACCTGAACATGATGCGCAGCGTGATGCTCACCGCCGCCATGTTTTTGTGCAAGCAGGTTTATGATATGAAAAGCACGCCGGAAGCCGTGTTTGGCGACGATTTGATGAACGTATATTACCACATCGAAGAAATCAACGCCTTTGCCTCCCGCCTGAAGGAAGACAGCATGACCCTGATCGCCTATCTGTCCAGGGAGAGCAGCGAAAGCAACCGAAGCGTGGTGCAGTACGCCATCCTGCATATCAGCAATGCGAGCCCCTCCGAGCTTTCCATCCAATCCATCGCCGACGCCCTGAGCATCAGCACCGGGCATTTAAGCCGCGTGTTCCATCAGGAAACGGGCAAAAAGCTGGTGGACTATCTGCAGGAGGTGCGCATGGAGCACGCTGTGCGCCTGATACGGGAAAACAAGCTGACCAACGAGCAAATCTGCGAAGCCGTCGGGTATAGCAGGCTGCAGTACTTTTCCGCTAAATTCAAGGAATACTACGGCGTTTCCCTGAACGATTTCCGCCGCAGGTGCCTCTCCGGGGAGGACGCGCCTCCGGCGAATACGGCGCGTTAACTTGTAAAAACACGTTAAGTTATGAAAGGAGCGCAGACGATGGTGGGCATGGATGTATGGGGGCAAGGCGCTATATTTGCTTTTTCCGGGTTGGAAGGGAAAACGGACTTTCAATCGCAGCTGGTGGGTGTGCTGCTTGGCGATCATCCGGGGGTGCGCTTTCTTGCATCCCACCCCTTTGAGCTTTATGTGGATACCACCGGCGTTTCAGACCTCATTTGGGAAATCGTGGCTTCGGATGTGCTGGCGGGAAAAGCCTGCGTCCAAAACGAATGGAAAAGGATTTGCTTTGCCTTCCAATCCAACGCGGCGGTGGTGGGCATATGCCCTGCAGGGCGGTTAAGGCTGGTATTTGATTCGGGGAAGAAGGATGAAAGCGTGTCCCTGAACACCGTTGAAGCGGAGGGAGACTGCCGGTTTTGCCTGTCGCTGGAGGGGACCGCTAAATGCAGCCCTCAGGAGATAGAGGAAATAATAGATCAGCGGACGGGCTTTTTTGACAGGTTTCATCAGGCAAATATGGAACAAAACGTGGAGAAAGCGTATCTCCACGCCGTATCCGTCATGAAATCCCAGGTGTATACGCCGGAAGGGGTTTTCCGGCATTTATGGACCACGCCCGACAGGTATCCCCACAAAAAGCTCTGGCTTTGGGATTCCTGCCTCCACAGCCTTGGCAACTATGTCATCAGCGAGCGCCTGGCCATGGACACGATTCTTTCCTTGTTTGACGCCCAGCGCCCGGACGGCATGATTCCCCATTTGGCTTCGCCCAATGAGCACAGCAAAATCACCCAGCCGCCCCTGATTGCCTGGAGCGTGGAAAAAATTGTGAGAAGAACTGGAAATTTGGACTTTGCCGCCCAGTGCTACGAGGGGCTTTCCAGGTATCTGCAATGGGATATGGATCATCGCAGAACGGAATCCGGCCTGTTTTTCTGGCATATCAACCGGGACCAGGCCCACAACCGGTGCGATGAATCGGGCATGGACAACTGTTCCCGCTTCGACGATGTGGAAGAAATGGAGTGCATTGATTTTTCCTGCTTCATGAAAAGGGAAGCGGAAGCGATGAGCTATCTCGCCCAGGCCCTGGAAAAGCCCGCCGACGCAGAAAAATGGGCCGAATATGCAAAGACGCTTTCCCAATCGATCAATGAACGCCTTTGGGATGAATCGGCCCATATGTACTTTGATTTTGAATTAAAAACGCAAACGCTGCGCCGTTTTCCATCCATTTGTTCCTTTTTGCCGTTATTCGCCGGGGTCTGCTCCGAAGGCCAGAAGGAAGCGCTGATCGCTTCGCTGAATAATCCCCAAACCTTCAAAGCGCCGTTTTCCATCCCGACGATTTCCCTGTCCGATCCCACCTTCGGAACGGATATGTGGTGCGGCCCCGTATGGATCAACTATGTGTACCTGATCGCGGAGGGATTAACCCGCTACGGCGAACAGGAACTGGCGGACGCCCTCATCCGGGACGCTGTGGAGGAAATGGCCAGGGTCTATTGCAATGACGGCGTGTTTTATGAGTATTACGACAGCCTTCGCAGGGTTTCTTCTCCCAGGCTCCTGCGAAAGGGCGCCCCGGTGAGCCCCTATATCTGCTCAAAGCGAATCACTCAAACAATCCGGGATTACGGCTGGACGGCCACGCTCTTCGCGGCTTTCGTTCACGAACATCCGGATTTGTTTGCGGCTTCCTGTCACCCCTGATCCCCCTCCAGGCAAAGGGCGATCAAGTCGTCGATTTTTGCCTCCGCCAGGGCGATCACCGTATCCGCCGCGCCATAATAAATCCGCAGTCTGCCGTCCTTCATGGGAAGAGCGGCTGTGGGGAAAATGACGTTGGTTCTAAACCCGGCTTGGGTTTCGTAATCCGTTTCCGGAGCCAGCAGGGGAACCCGGCTGCGCCCCAGCATTTTCCAGGGCT
>CAMOHY010000066.1 GCA_946615495.1 uncultured Clostridia bacterium | reverse complement strand
TTATACAAGGATACGCGCAAATTCTATACGGCAAAATAAAACTGTACTCTGCGCGCTGTTCTCTGTTCCCTTTCTTATACATAACAGTATTACACCAATTTCTTTAAATCCTCCACGGTCTGGGCGAACACCGCCATGCCGTCCTTCACCGCGTCCGGCTTTTCCATATCCACGCCCGCAAAGCGCAGGGCCTCAATGGGCGGCACGGAGCAGCCGGCGGAAAGGAACTTTTTGTAATCCCTCACGGCGCTCTCCCCTTCCCGGAGAATACGGGTAGCGATGGCCACGGCGGCGGAAAAACCGGTGGCGTACTGGTACACATAGAAGTTGCTGTAGAAGTGGGGAATGCGCATCCATTCGCTGGCAACGGCTTCGTCCACCCGGCAGCCGCCGCCATAGTATTTTTCGTTCAGGCCCAGGTACATTTTGCTCAGCGCTTTTCCGGTGAGGGCTTCGCCCCGCTCATACATGGCGTGGGCCTCCTTTTCAAAGGCGGCGAACATGGTTTGCCGGAACACGGTGGTGCGGAACTCCTCCAGCAATTGATTGCACAGGAAGGCGGACGCTTTGGGATCCCCTTCGTATTTTTTCATCAGGTGGCGCATGAGCAGCACCTCGTTGCAGGTGGAGGCCACCTCGGCCACGAACAGGGAATAATTGGATTTGGCGTAGGGCTGGTTCAAATTGCTGTAATAGGTGTGCATGCTGTGGCCCAGCTCATGGGCCAGCGTCATGGCCCCGCCCAAATCGTCCGTATGGTTGAGCAGCACGAAGGGATGCACGCCGTAGCAGCCCCAGGAATAGGCGCCGCTGCGCTTGGCCTTGTTTTCGTACACGTCCACCCAGCCGCCCGCGTAGCCCTCCCTGAGCTTGCTGATGTATTCCTCCCCCAGGGGAGCAAGCCCTTCGCACACCAGGTCAAAGGCTTCGGGATAGGTCATTTTCATGTCGAAATCATCGATCATGGGCACATACAGGTCGTACATGTGCAATTCGTCCACCTTCAGCATCCTTTGGCGGACCTTCAGGTATTCCGTCAGCGCGGGCAAGCCCTCCTCCACGGCGGAAAGCAGATTGTCGTACACCGCCTCCGGAATCTCGTGAGGCGAAAGGGACGCCTGGCGGGCGGAGGCGTAATGCCGGGCCCTGGCCTGGAACACCGCGGCCTTTACCGCCCCGGAGTAGGACGCGGTCAGGGTGGCGGAAAAGCGCTGGAAGGTGCCCATCATGGCTTCAAAGGCTTCCCGGCGCACCTCCCGGTTCCGGCTGCGGATGAGGGGGCCGTAATTGCCGTGGGTGAGCTGAAGCTTTTCCCCATTTTCATCCGTCACCTGGGGCAGGGGCACATCCACGTTGTTGAACATGGAAAACACGTCATGGGGCACGCTCAGCACATCGCCCGCCTCGGCCAGCAGCTTTTCCTGATCCGCGGGCAGGGTATGGGGCTTTTGCAGCAGCAGCAGGCGCAGCCGTTCGCTGTATTCGGCAAAATCAGGGTCCTTTGCCATCGCGCTGAGCGTTTCCTCCGGCAGGGCCAGCAATTCGGGGTCCAGAAACGCGGCGGCGCTGCCCGCCGCAACGGCCAGGCTTTGGAAGCGGGCGGCGCGGGCCTGGCGCTCCGGGTCGGACCCGTCCTCGTCCTTGCGCATGAGGGCATAGGACGCCAAGCGGTCCAGGGCCAGGGACAAAGCGCCGGCATCCCGGATGGCCTGCCGGGGATCGTCCGCCACCCGGCCCTGCCAGGCGGCCAGGCCTTTTGTGGCCTGCCGGGCCGCTTCATACGCCGCCTCGTAGGCTTCATCCGTGGGGAAAATATCCTCCAATCGCCATTGCCAGCGCTTGTCCATTTCATTTCTTGCCTTCAATTCACGAGCCATTGCAGGACCTCCTTTATAATAAGCAATCAGATTTTTAATCGTTTTCTTGAAAACGCAGGGAGGAATGGAGCGTACAGTTTTCAGCGTATACACTGTTCTCTGCGTGAACCTCCGCCCTATCCTTCTTCCTCCAAGCTCATCAAGTACCCGTCCAAATTGGTTTTACCGGAAACGGTCAAATGGTCAAAGCCGCTCATTTCCATGGCGGCGATGAGGATGCACAGCCCGTGGGGCATATGCGCCGCCCTGGCCGGGGGCAGGCCCGGCACCCTGGCGCGCTCCTCCAGGGAAAGGGAGGAAAGCAGGCGCAATTGCTCCTTCGCCATTTGCAGGGTGACGTTTTTCCCTTCCACCGCTTCCCCATGCGCTTCCCGGCCCATGGCGATGGCGGCCGCGGTGGTGCAGCTGCCGCCCAGCCCCACCAGGGCCGGGGCGGGAGAAAGGGCGCGGTACTTTTCCGCGTAAGGCGCAATGATCTGCCGGGCCGCGTCCAGCGCCCTTTCCGCATCCCAAACGCTTTGGATGGGACACATTTTCAGCAGCCGGGAAGCGCCCAGCTGCATGCTGACCGCCCATTCCACCCGGCCGCCTTCTCCCAGCGTCCATTCGGTGGAGCCGCCGCCGATGTCCATGACCAGCCGCCGCTGCCCCGCCGCTACCGCCCGGAAAGCCAGGTTGGCTTCCTCTTCGCCGGAAATCACCCGCATTTTGAGCCCGCACAGGGAAAAAATCCTGTCCCCCAGGGCCTGGCCATTTTTCGCGTCGCGGCTGGCGCTGGTAGCAAACAGGGCGATATCCCGCGCCCCATGCTCCCGCGCCTGAGCCGCCAGGCGGCTCACCGCCTGGGCCGTTTCCTCCAGCCGCTCCGGGCGGATGCGGCCTTCCTCATCCAGACCCAAAAAAAGCCGCGTTTCTTCGCGGCCCCGCAGAATGCCGTGCAGCGCGCCGTCCTTTTTTTCCGCCGCCAGCATCCGCGTAGAATTGGAACCGATGGCAATCGCTGCGCGCATCATCCTGCCGTTTCCTCCGACAATGGAGGCTGCGGCGCCTCCGGCTCTTCATCATAAAGCGCTTCCGGGTTTTCCACCACAAACAAAATTTCCCCCGGCATCAAATAGCCGTACAGGCTGCGGGCCGTATCCCGGATATAGGCGTCCGTATCCTTCATGGCCAGTTCCTTTTGCATATCGCTCTTTTCCGCTTCCACGGCCACTTGCCTTAAGCGGGTTGCGCGGGCGGTATCCTCCAGCACCACGATATCCTGATCCAGCCGGTTCAGGGTCATCAGCCCCGCCGCCGTGATAACGAACGCCAGCACCAGCACGTAAAACAGCTTGATCCTCCGGCGCATTTTCTACCGCCTCCTTCCTTAGCCCTTTTATGTTCGCCGCGCCGCTTTCTTTTTCCTTCTTTATCCCTGCCTTCCCAGCAAGAAAAACAGCAGCAGCGCCCCCGCCAGGGCCAGCGCTCCCACGGCTTTGCCCAGGAGGGCGCGGCGGCGGCCGCTCCAGCCGCGGGGCGCTTTTTCCTTCTTTTCCTCCCGGTTCTGGGCCGGGGATGCCTGCTGGGCAGGCAGCAGCAGGGAATAGCTTTTCGCCTGCGCCTGCGGCGCGGGGAGCAAAACGGAGACCACATAAGGGCCAAACGCATCCCGCACCTTTCTTTCCAGGGGATTTACATAAAAGGCGTCCCGGCTGTTGAGCAGCTCCATCCGCTCGGCGCGCAGGGCGGCGGCGCGGGGCGGCAGGCCGCACAGCGCCGCGATGGCCGGCGGCGAATCCACGCGCAATTCATGCAGCAGGCAGGCGGGCGCGAGCAAGCGCACGGCGAAAATATCCGCCGCGTAATCCTGCAAATCCTGCGGGTCGTCTATCAAGTCGCCCTCGTTTTCATCGCTCAAAAATCTGCGCACGCCGGGGGCCAGGGCGCTGCTTTCATGCCCAAGCAAAAGGTGGCCCAATTCATGAGCCACCGCAAAGCGCCTGTGGGGACCGTCCATCGCCGCGTCCCGCACAAAAATATGCCATTTTCCCCGCACGCGCAAAGAAACGCACACGCCCGGCACCTGGTTGGCCAAATGCCAAAGCCGCGGGTTTTCCCCTTCATCGGGGTAAGGAAGCACCTCCATGCCCACCGCCCCGGCCAGTTTTTCCACATCCACGGGCAGCCGCTTTTCTTCCACGCGCAGCAAAGCGCGCCAGGCGGTATCCCGCGCTTGCTGGTATTGGCGGTAGGTGGACATGAAGAGGCGGCCTCCTTTGTATACAAAATCAGTCCACGCGCTCGTCGCCCCAGAAGAACAGGGCCACCGTGCCGGGGCCGGTATGGCTGCCAATCACCGTGCCGATGGAATTAATGACCACCTTGCCGTTCAGCTTGGGGAAAGCCTGCTCCACCATGTCCGCCACGGCGCGGGCGTCCTCATAGCAGGCGGAATTGGAAATGAAGCATTTTCCGTTATAATCCGCCCGGTTGCGGGCATAGGCCTGCATTTTTTCCACGATGCGGGCAATGACCTTTTTCTTGGTGCGGATTTTTTCCCGCGGAATCAGCCGGCCCAGATGGTCCACATTCAGCAGGGGGCAAATTTTCAGCGCCGTGCCGAACCAGCCCGCCGCCTTGGAAATGCGGCCGCCTTTGACGTAGAAGGTCAGGTCCGTGGAGAAAAACCAATGGTGCAATTCCCGCTTGTGCGTTTCGGCCCATTCGTGCAAATCGTCAATATTCATGCCGCCGTCCCGCAAATCCGCCAGGGTGTCCAGCAGCAGGCCAAATCCGGAGGAGGCGGCCAGGGAGTCCACAACATAAATTTTTCTTTCCGGGTACTTTTCCTGCAAACGCTTCTGGGCGATCAAGGCGGAATTGTACGCGCCGGAAATGCCGCTGGACAGGCACAGGTGCAGAATATCCTTTCCCTGCTCCAGGAAGGGCGTAAAGTACGCTTCGTACTCGTCGTCGTTCACCTGCGAGGTTTTGGTGTCGGCGCCGTTTTCCATGGCCTTATAAAAATCCGGGAAGGAAATGCTTTGGCCCAGATCATCCGGATACTGCTTGCCATTGAGGAAAAAATGAAAACAAGTAAACTGAATATCCCTTTTTTCAAAATGCTCCCGGCTTAAATCCGCCGTGGAGCAGCCGCTGAGAATATAATCGCCCATGCTGTTTTTCCTCTCTCCTCCTCATTTGTTTTCCGGTCTGAATCCAAAACGATTATAAGCGAATCAGAAAAATCTGTCAAGCGCGGCGGACGGGCCAGGGCGCTTACACCTCCACGATATCAAACGCCGCGGCGCGGGCCATACGGTTCATCACCGCCAGGGCGCGGCCTTCAGCCTTCCAGCCTTGGGCCAGGATGAGGGAGCAGCCCAATTCATCCATTTCCCGCAGGCGCTGAAACAGCAAATGGGCCCCTTCCTCCGGCGATTCGCCCAAAGAATAGGCCCGGCGCCCGGCGTACAGGGGCAGAGCGCTTTCATGGGCCAGGATGACGGCGTTTTCGTTTGCTTCATACCGGGCGATGATGGCCTTGGCCACCGCTTCGTTTTCCCCCACGAACACGGTCATTTTCGCCTTGGGGGCGTAGTGCCTGTGGCGCATGCCGGGCGAGGGCGCGGCCTCCCCTTCCTTTAAGGGCCGCATAACGCTGGAAGCCACGGTGCATTCCCCGGCCACGGCGGCAATATCCTCCGCCGTCACCGCGCCGGGCCGCAGGATGCAGGGCACATTTCCGGATAAATCCACCACCGTGGATTCCACGCCCACCCGGCAGGCGCCCCCATCCAGAATCAAAGGGATGCGGCCCCGCATATCCTCATACACGTGGGCGGCGGAAGTGGGGCTGGGACGGCCCGACCGGTTGGCGGAAGGCGCCGCGATGGGAAGGCCGCACTGCCTGAGCAATTCAAGGGCCACCGGATGGTTGGGGCAGCGCACCGCCACGGTAGGCAGCCCCGCCGTGGTGATATCCGGCACCCGGCTGGTTTTGGAAAGCAGCATGGTCAGCGGCCCCGGCCAGAAGGCGTCCATCAGCCTTTGGGCCGCCGCCGTTACCTGGCAAAGCCCTTCCAATTGCTTTCTTTCCGCCACGTGCACGATGAGCGGGTTATCCGCCGGGCGTTCCTTCGCCTCAAAAATAGCGCGCACCGCCTGGCCGTTCAGCGCGTCGGCCCCCAGGCCGTACACGGTTTCCGTGGGAAAGGCCACCACCTGGCCCCTTTTCAGCAGTCCGCAGGCCAGCTTCAGGCTTTCTTCCCCGGCGGGAAGGCACAAGGTTTCCATATGCCCACGCTCCTTTTGGTCCTCAATATCCAAAAAATGTATATTCTGTATGCTTCTATTCAATCCGCTTCCCCAATCCGCCGCTTCTCAACGGGAAAGCGGCTTCCCCATCATAGGCGCAACGGGCCGATTTGTCAAGCTTTCCTTCATTTTTTCCAGGTTTTTGCCGCCTGCGCTCTTGTATATTTTTTTTGAATATGGTAAGATGAATATGCAGAATGGGGGAACGATATGAAACCATCCTTCTATTTCTATGCAAATCCCTATCAAACGCGCAGTGTAGAGGCAGCAAGGGCCTTGGCCCAGGCCGTGGAAGCGGCGGGCGGAAAGGTGCTTGCGGAAAAATGGCTGGCGGACAGCGGCGTGGGCGCGCCCTGCGAACTAAAGGCCCTGCCCGCGGATATCCGCGCCCTGGTGGCCTTCGGCGGCGACGGCACCCTGCTGCGGGCCGCCCAGGAGGTTATGGACCGCCAGTTGCCTTTGCTGGGGGTGCACACCGGCACGGTGGGCTTTTTGATGCCCGGCCGGGCAGAGGAGCCCCAGGCCACCGCGGCCCTGCTGATGGAAGAAAGCTACCCCATCGAGGCCTTTCCCCTTTTGCAGGTGCGCTG
Organism: uncultured Clostridia bacterium; assembly: GCA_946615495.1. Classification (GTDB taxonomy): domain Bacteria; phylum Bacillota; class Clostridia; order Christensenellales; family Aristaeellaceae; genus RUG563. The sequence goes on along the minus strand of CAMOHY010000066.1, from coordinate 3,064 downwards.
CGAAGGAAAGGAATACCGGGCGCTGAACGATTTGGCCCTGGCCCGCGGGGAGCATCCCGGCGTGATTGAGGTTACGGCGCTGGCGGATGGGGAGGAAGTGTTCTGCGCCCACGGGGACGGCGTGGTGGTATCCACCCCGCTGGGGGCCACGGCCTACGGCCTGTCCGCCGGCGGGCCCATCGTCAGGCCGGACGCGCCTTGCCTGCTCCTTACGCCCCTGTGCGCGCGGGAATTGCTGCTCAGGCCCGTTATTCTTCCTTTTCAGGCCCATATCACCCTGCTGGCCCACGGGCGGGACCGGCGGCGGCTGCAATTGGCCCTGGACGGACAGACCCTGGTGCCCATCACCCACGAGGTGCAGATCCAGGTCAGCCTGGCGCCGGAAAGCGCCCTGCTTATCCGGCCGGAAAAGCACTGCTTTTTCGATACCCTGCGGAAAAAGCAAGCCATTTGGAATCAACAAGAAAAACAGGAGTGAATACGCATGAAGAACGCACGGCAGACAGCCATTCTGAGCATCATCGAGCAAAACGACATCGAAACCCAGGAAGAATTGGCGGGAAAACTGAAGGAAATGGGCATCGTGGTGACTCAGGCAACCGTATCCAGAGACATCAAGGAGCTGCGGCTGCTCAAGGTGCTGTCCGGTTCCGGCGGCTATAAATACGCCACGGCCGATAAGGCCGAACATGGGCTGAGCGAACGGTTCGTGCGCATGTTCAAGGACTCGGTGCTGTCCATCAATTTCGCGGGCAATATCGTGGTTATCAAAACGCTGGCGGGCAGCGCCAACGTGGCCGCCGAGGCCATCGATTCCATGCACCTGCCGGAAATTCTGGGCACCATGGCGGGCGACAACACCATTCTGGCCATCGTACAAAACGAGGCGGAGGCCGCCGAAACGGTGAACCGCTTTCGGGACATGCTGAAATAATTTCGGAGGCAGGGCATGCTGGTTTCCTTGACCATACGCAATATTGCGCTGATGGATGAAATGCAGGTGGAATTCTCCTCCGGCCTGCATGTGCTCACTGGCGAAACGGGCGCGGGCAAATCCATCCTGGTGGACGCGGTGACGCTGCTGCTGGGAGGCCGGGCCCAAAAAGAATTGATTCGCAAGGGAGAAGACAAGGCGCGGGTGGAAGGCGTGTTTGATATATCCGACTGCCCCGCCGTGGCCGCCCTGCTGCGGGAACAGGAGCTGTACGAGGGCGACGAGCTGATTCTCAGCCGGGACATTACCGTTCAGGGCCGTTCCTCCTGCCGGGTGAACGGCACGCTGCTGCCCCTGAGCCAGTATCAGCAGTTTACCGCCCTGCTCATGGATATTCACGGCCAGCACGAGCACCAATCCCTGATGGATGAGCGCCGTCACCTGAGCTTTCTGGACGCTTCCGGCGCGGAAGCTCACCGGCAGCTCATGGACAGGACCCAGGCGGATTTTAACGCCTGGCACGATTGCCGCCGCCAGCTGGACAAGCTGCAAAAGCAAAGCGCCCAGGCCAGCGAACGGATGGAGCTATTGCGCATCCGTCAAAAGGAACTGAAAAACGCCCGCCTGGCGCCCGGCGAAGAAGAAGAGCTGGCCAAGGAGCGGGACCGGTTCCGCAACGTGGAAAAAATTGAGGACGGCCTGCGGGAAGCCTACGACGCCGTGTACAACGGCGCCTCCCCCGCGGTGGAGGCCCTGCGCACGGCGGTGAGCGCCCTGGGGCCCATTGAAGGGCTGGATGAGCGGTACGCCTCCCTCCGCGCCCGGCTGGATGGGCTGTATTACGAAGCGGAGGACGTGGGGCTCACCCTGCGGGACCTGCTTTCCACCCTGGACAGCGACCCGGACCGGCTGGAGGCCGTGCAGGCCCGGCTGGACCTGATCCGCCGCCTGAGCCGGAAATACGGCGGGGCCACCACGGGCCAGATGACGGAAAAGCTGAAGGAAATTGAAAGCGAGCTTGCCGGGTTTGAAAGCCTGGATGACGATTTGGACGCCCTGACCAAGCAGGAAAAGGCCTTGAGCGCCCAGTACGAAAAAACGGCCGGGGAGCTGACCGCCTCCCGCCGCGGCCTGGCGGAAAAATTCGAGCGGGAAATGGAAATTCAATTGCGGGACTTGAACATGGCGGGCACCCGCTTCCAGGTCAAGCTTCTGCCCTGCCCGCCCGGCCCTCTGGGCAGCGAAACGGCGGCCTTCCTCATCGCCCCCAACCGGGGAGAGGAAATGCAGCCCCTGTCCAAAATCGCTTCCGGCGGCGAGCTGAGCCGCCTGATGCTGGCCATCAAGTCCGTCGCCGCCCAGCGGGAAGGCGTGCCCAGCATGATCTTTGACGAGATCGACACGGGCATTTCCGGCCGGGCCGCCCAGGTGGTAGGCGAAAAAATGGCCGCCATCGCTAAGGACCGCCAAGTGCTCTGCGTTACCCACCTGCAGCAAATCGCCGCCTTGGCCGACCACCATTACCTGGTGGAAAAATTCTTTGACGGCGAACGCACCCGCACCCGCTTAACGCCCCTTTCCGGCGACGCGCGGGTGAACGAGATTGCCCGTATGCTGGGCGGCGACGCGGACAGCGCCCGCAAGCACGCCAAGGAAATGCTGAAAGGAAAGGTGTAAAAGAGCGGCAGGGCTTCCCTTATCCCGCCAGCCTTTTTTCCTCAGCGTCTTGCAAGGACGGCAATTTGATGTATAATGGAAGGGATTGGGCGCGCAGGAACGCGCGCCGGGCAATGGTTCATTTTTGAAAAGGAAAGGATGTATCGCCATGATTTCCTGGAAAAATCTTGATACGGCGGCGGCTTATAAAAAGCTTTGCGCGCTGAAAAACCATGTGAACCTGCAGCAGGCCATGCAGGGCGAAGAAGGCGCGCGCCGGGTAAAGGAATACAGCGTGCCCATGGCGGGCGGCCTCGCCTACAATTTTGCCGCCAAGCAGGTGGACGATGAAGTGCTCCGCGCCCTCAGGGAGCTGGCGGAGGAAATGCAGCTGAACGAAAAGTACGAAGCGCTGTACAACGGCGAAGTGATCAACACCGGCGAAAAGCGCCTGGTGCTGCATCAGCTCACCCG
>CAMOHY010000065.1 GCA_946615495.1 uncultured Clostridia bacterium | reverse complement strand
GGAACTACCTGAACACCATTAAATGGGGCGGCAGCCAGGAGATTCAGATGGGCGTCGGCCAGTCCATCACCCTGCTCACGCCCATCAGCGTCGTGCGCTACGCGGGGGCGCTGAACAGCAGCCTGACGGTGTGGAACCCCAACATCGTGGATTCCATCATTTCTCCGGAGGGCGAAATTCTCTCCCAGCGCCACGCCACCGCCTTCAACACGCTGGAAAGCGCCAAGCCTTATCTTTCCTACATCCTCCAGGGGCTGGAGGGCGTGGTTGACGAGGCCGGTACTGCCGGCCGCCAGTTCCGCGGCTGGAAGTACACGGCCGAAGAAGTAATGGTGGGAAAGACCGGAACCTCCCAGATGACCATCGGCAAGGTGCGAATCGATTTGGAAAACAACGGCTGGTTCGTTGCCCTCACGCCCAAGGAGGACCCGGAAATCGCCCTGGTCTCCTTCATTCCCAACGGTTTCTCAGGCTCCTACACGGTACGCGCCGCCAAGGACTTTATCGAATTCTACCTGGATGAAAAGGCCAAGGTGGATGTGAACATCGCCTTGCCCGGCGGCAATTCCCTGGCGCCGTAAATCCAACTTGGAGGGGAAAAGCGGAGGCTTGGAAAGTTTTCAGCGTACAGCGTGCAGTTTTGAAAGCAATCCAATAAGGCGGCGACGCCCCCTAAAGATTATTTTTAACTGTACTCTGCACTCTGTTCACTTTTTCAACTTCCTCCTTTCTCTACACTTTCTTCCTATTATTCTTGATCGGAGGCAGATAACGTGGGCCGTATTTTCGCCATCATGTCCGGCAAGGGCGGCGTGGGCAAAAGCACCCTGTCCGCAGCCCTTGCGGAGTATTACGCCCGGCGGGGAAAAAGCGTGGTGCTGCTGGACGGGGATATCGGCCTGCGCTGCGCGGACCTGATGCTCAATATGCAGGACCGGGTGATTTATGACCTGGGCGATTTGGCGGAAAAAAACTGCGAACGAAGCCAGGCCCTGGTGCAGCATCCCCAATGGCCCAATCTCCGCCTGCTGGCCGCGCCGCAGATGATTCACGCCTCGGACCTGAAAAAGAAGGAAGTAGGCCGCATCATCACTCAGCTTTCGGAGGAAACGGACGTGCTGCTGCTGGACGCCCCCGCGGGCGTTGGCCGGGGGCTGAAGAATTTGCTGGGCGCGGCGGCGGAGCCCGTCATCGTGGCCACGCCGGACGACGTGTGCCTGCGGGACGCGGAACGGCTTTCCGCCATGCTCTTTGAAAAAGAGGAGCCCCGGCCCGTGATCGTATTCAACCGGGTGCAAAAAAAGCTGGTGCGCCGGGGCGAAATGCCCGCCCCCGCCCAAATGGCCCAGGCCCTGGACCTGCCCCTGATGGGCGTCATTCCCGAAAGCCCCAATATCTACCGGGCGCTGCTGCGCCATCAAAGCGCCCTTGCCTGCGGCGACAAAAAGGTGGTTCGCGCCATCGAAGGGCTGGCCGCCCGGCTGCTGGGAGAGGACGCGCCTTTGGAGGCCTACGCGTCCAGCCCCGTTCTGCGCTTCTTTACGCGAGGAGGTGAAGCCTGATATGATGTCCGAAACCCGGCGGAGCCGGGAAGGCAAGTTTGAATGGTTCCTGCTGGTGGTCGTGTACGCGCTGGCCATTTTCGGCATTCTGTGCATCACCATGGCCACCTATGTGCCCGCCGTCAGTGAAAACGTGCCCCTGCTCAACAAGGTTTTGAATTCCCGCTCCGGCATGTGGCAGTCCATTTTCCTTTTGGTGTCCCCCGTGGTCATCGGCGTTATCGTGGCCCTGCCAACGGAAATCATCCGGGCCCGTACCCGCCTGGTGTATTTCGCCGTTCTGGCCCTGCTGGTGGTTACGCTGGTCATCGGCCAGGTGAGCAACGGCCTGAGAGGCTGGCTGAGGTCCGACATTCTGGGCCGGTCCATTCAGGTGAGCGAATTTGCCAAGCTGACCGTGCTGCTCATGCTGGCGCGGCAGCTGTCCCGGTCCGAAAAGCCCATGAGCAAATTCCGCGATTTCGTGCGCACCATGCTCATCGTGGGCGTGCCCGCCCTGGCCGTGCTGGCCCAGGGCGAAACGGGCACGGTCATCGTTATCATCTTTATGTTCATGGTCATGATGTTTTTCGCCGGGGTGGATATCCGGCTGCTGCTGGCCTTCGTGGCCATTGGCGTAATCGGCATCGGGGCCATTGTGGCCTACGGCATGCTGGCCGAAACCACGGACTACCGCATTCTGCGCCTGCTGGCCTTTATGGACCCCCAAAAGTATAAGCAATCCGGCGGCTACCAGATCATCATGTCCCAGCGGGCCATCGGCTCCGGGCAGTTGACCGGGGTGGGCACCTTCCTGCCCGGCTCCTGGGCCACCCTGGGCTATGTGCCCGAAAGCTCCACGGACTCCGTTTTCTCTGTGGTGGGCGAATGCTTCGGCTTTGTGGGCTGCGCCGGCGTGCTGCTTTTGTACCTGGCCATGATCCTGCGCATGATTTATCTGGCCCGGTTCACCCAGGACAAATTCAGCCAATTGGTCATCATCGGCGTGGTGAGCATGTTTTTGTTCCATGTGTTCCAGAACGTGGCCATGTCCATGGGCATCATGCCCATCACGGGCATTCCCCTTCCCTTCCTCAGCTACGGCGGGTCCAATTTTATTTCCAACATCGCCGCCGTGGCCCTGGTCATGAACATTGCCAAGAACGGAAACACCGCCACCGTCACCACCGTTCCCCTGCCCAAAATGAACACGGCAAGATAACCCCGCGGATTGAAGCCGTTCCCCTTCCAGACTGCCGGCAAAACCCAGGAAAGCATGAAAGGGCCGCAGCCCTTTCATCTTTTATCCGCAGGACCGGCTGAAAGCCGCTTCCTCTATCAATTTGCTATAACATGGATGTTCCCATCGAAAGGCTGCTTGCAGACTTTCGATGGCAAGGCACCGGCTTTGTGGATGCGCTGACTTCCCCGTTCAAAACGGGGAAGTTTTTTGTTTTGGTCAGTTTCAGGCGGGTAGGGGGTTGAACCTTGGCAAAATTTCTATTATAATAGAGAATGCGTTCATATGGGCGCGCCTGATGGATTTCATTGTAAAGGAGATAGAGAAAATGAGCAAGCAAATGACCGCTTTGATTATCATGGACGGCTTCGGCATCAACCCCAATCATGAGGGCAACGCTATTTATCTGGCCGGCACGCCCCACCTGGACGCGCTGATGGCCAAATATCCTCATACGCAGCTGGGCGCCAGCGGCATGGACGTGGGCTTGCCGGACGGCCAGATGGGCAACAGCGAAGTGGGCCATTTGAATATGGGCGCGGGCCGCATCGTGTACCAGGAATTGACCCGCATCACCAAGGATATCCAGGATGGCGCGTTTTTTGAAAAGGAGCCCCTGATCTGGGCCATGGACAGCGCCAAGGAAAACGGCGGCAGCCTGCACCTGATGGGCCTTTTGTCCGACGGCGGCGTGCACAGCCACAACACCCACCTGTACGCTCTTTTGGAAATGGCCAAGCGCCGGGGACTGAAAAAGGTATTCGTCCACTGCTATCTGGACGGCCGCGACGTGCCCCCCACCTCCGGCATTGATTATATGCGCCAGCTGGTGGAAAAAATGAAGGAAATCGGCGTGGGCCAGGTAGCCTCCATCCAGGGCCGCTTCTGGGGTATGGACCGCGATAATATTTGGGACCGGGTGGAAAAGGGCTACGACGCCATCGTCATGGGCGAAGGCATTCGGGAGGCCGATCCCGTGGACGCCGTGCAGCACAGCTATGATAACGGCAAGACCGATGAATTCATGATTCCCACCGTCATCGAAAAGGACGGCAAGCCCCTCACCACCGTGGAAGCGGGCGACAGCGTGATCTTCTTCAATTTCCGTCCCGACCGCGCCCGGCAGATGACCCGCGCCTTCATTATGCAGGATTTCAAGGGCTTTGAGCGCAAGAAGGGCTTCATCCCCGTGCAGTTCGTGTCCATGACCCAGTACGATGAAACCTTTACCGGCCTCAAGGTGGTCAATCCTCCGGAAACGCTGGAAAACACCCTGGGCGAATACCTGGCCAAGCTGGGCATGACCCAGGCCCATATCGCCGAAACCCAGAAGTACGCCCACGTCACCTTCTTCTTCAACGGCGGCGTGGAAGCCCCCAACCAGGGCGAGGAGCGCTTCCTGATCGATTCCCCCAAGGTGGCCACCTTTGATATGAAGCCTGAAATGAGCGCCCCCGAAGTAACGGAAAAGGCCCTGGAGCTCATCGACAGCGGCAAGTACGATGTGATGATCCTCAACTATGCCAACTGCGACATGGTGGGCCACACCGGCGTCATCCCCGCGGCTGTGGAAGCCGTAAAGGAAATTGATAAGGATGTGAGCATCCTGGTCAATGAAATCGTGAAGCTGGGGGGCCGCGCCTTCGTCACCGCCGACCATGGCAACGCCGACCAGATGATCGACCCCATCACCAAGGAACCCTTCACCGCCCACACTACCAATCCTGTGCCCTTCATCGCCTGCGATGAAAAGCTCATTGGCCGCAAGCTGCGTTCCGGCGGGCGGCTGGCCGACATCGCGCCCACCATGCTCACCAGCATGGGCGTTGAGGTGCCCAAGGAAATGACTGGAAAGAGCCTGATTGAATGATCTATTCCTACTGTAAACGCTGCAAGCTGGAAACGCCTGGGGAGGTATGCTCCGGCTGCGGCAGGCGCTTCACGGCGGCCAACCAGCGGGATGTGTGGAGCATTTCCTCCGTCCCGCTCTCAGACGGCCGCATCTGGCGCGGCGCGCTGTGGGCCCTGCTGGGGGCCGCCGCGCTGCTGCTGGCGGTGGTGCTTGCGCTGGAAGCCATGTTCAGCGGCAGCCAGCGGGCGCTCCAGGTATGGGAAAGCGCCCTGCCCCGGCTTACCCTGGCCATGGTGCCCGTGGGGCTGGCGGTGGTGTTCCTGTTCCTGCTTTTGCAGGGAAGAGAAGTGAACGTTTTCGTGCTGGACCCCAAGGGCGCTCACCTGCAAACCTGGCATTCTCCCCAGAAATGGAAGAGCTGGGCCCGGCTGCAAAGCGCCGACCCGGAAAAGAATATCCAGCAGCAGGATGGCAGCGTGATGCACCTGTCCCAAGAAAGGCATATGCTGTGGAAGGATGTGCAGGATGTGCAGTACAAGCCCCGCAGCGCCGTCATTTACCTGTACCATACGCCGCATTGCGCTCCCCTGGCCCTGCGGCTGCCCGCCGAGGAATACGAGCTGGCGGCGGCCTATGTGGGCAAATACTGCAAAACCCCTGCCAACGCTTCCCGCCGCGCCGCCCAGCGCTAAGGCGGACTAATAGGAGGAATGAATATGTCCATTACCCTGCATGACATCGCCAAGACCCTGGACCATTCCACGCTTCAGCCCTTCCTGACGCAGGATGATATCCGCAAGGGCTGCGACATCGCCCTGCAATACGACACCGCCACCGTCTGCGCCCGGCCGGGGGACATGCCCCTGGTAGTAAAGCTTTTGCAGGGCAGCGATGTAAAGCCCTGCACGGTCATCGGTTTCCCCCACGGCGCTCACCACACCGCCGTCAAGGTATTTGAGGCCCAGCGCGCCCTGGACGACGGCTGCCAGGAGCTGGATATGGTGCTCAACATTGGCCGCCTGCTCCAAGGCGACGAAGCCTACGTGCAGGACGAAATCGCCCAGCTTGCCCAGGCCGCCCACGCGCGGAAGGCTTTGCTCAAGGTGATTCTGGAAACCTGCTATTTGAACGATGAACAAAAGAAGCTGGCCTGCCGCCTGTCAGAGGCCGCCGGGGCCGACTTTGTAAAGACCTCCACCGGCTACGGCTCCTCCGGCGCCACGGTGGCGGACGTGAAGCTGATGCGGGAAAGCGTGTCCGAAAAGGTGAGCGTGAAGGCCTCCGGCGGCATCCGCACGCTGGATATGGTGCTATCCTGCCGGAACGCCGGGGCCGCGCGCTGCGGCGTGTCCGCCACGGTAAAGATTATGGAGGAAGCCAAGGAACGCCTCCAAAACGGCACGCTGACCAGCCAGCCCCTGAAGGCCGTAGAAAACGGCGGCGGCGCCTATTGATGGAGCGGAAAATGAAAAAAACGCTGCTCTGCCTTGTCCTTTGCCTGTGCTTTGCCCTGCCCGCCTTCGCCGAGAGCACGCCTTACCAGCTGCCTGTGGATTTTTCCGGCGGCTATAAGGCTCCGGATGAAAACTATACCCAGGATACCTATGAGGATGAAAGCCTCTCCGTCCGCATGGAAAAGCGGGATATCGACGGCGTGCGCTACGATATCGCCTGGATCAAAATGGCCAGCCCCACCCAGCTGCGCACCGCCGTGGCGGGCCAGCCCAACGAGGTCGTTACCAAAATGCCAGGCAGCATGAGCCGGGCGCTGAACGCGGTGGTGGCCATCAACGGCGAATTTTACACCCAGCGCAAGGACGGCCTCATATACCGCCAGGGCGTGCCCTTCCGCTATGACCTGAACCACCGCAAGGATATTCTGGTCATCGACGAAGCGGGCGATTTGCACGTGTTTCTGGCTAACGACAGCCGCACCCAGGAAATGATGGATTTCCTCCAGGCGGGCCATGCCATCGTGAATGCTTTCACCTTCGGCCCCGCCCTGGTCAAGGACGGGCAGTTCCTGCCCATTCCCGAATCCTACAGCGTGCGGGACGACGGCACCGCCCGCGGCCTGTTTGACAGCTGCCTGCCCTCTCCCCGCATGGTGGTGGCCCAAACGGGGCCGCTGGAATATGTGTTTGTGGAGGCGGAGGGCCGCAGCGCCATTTCCAAGGGCGTCACCACGGACCAGATGGGCCAATTCATGGTTTCTCTGGGCGTGCAGACGGCCTACTGCGTGGACGGCGGCAATTCCTGCATCATGTTTTTCCATGGGAAATATTACGATTCCACCTATAAGGAAAACGAACGGGAAATCAGCGATATCATCTACGTTTGCTCCGCAGTGCCGGACGGCGGCAAATAAACCTGAAGCTTGCGGCGGCAGGATCATTCCCGCCGCCTTTTTTCTGTCAAGGAGGGGATTTTTCTTGCGAAAGGGCCTTGCCATTTTCTGCGCCCTGCTGTTGACCGCCACGCTGGCGGCCATCCCGTTTCTGTGCGCCCATTGTTCCCTGCTGCCGGAAAAGGCCACGGCCTACTACGAGCAGAAGGCCCGCAGGGAGGCTCAGGCAGGCGACAGCCCGGAGGCCCAATTGATGCAACTGCTGCTGGGCGGCGCGGCGCAGGAGGAAGCGGAGGAGGAACCCTCCCGTCCCGCGTTTTCCGCCTACGGGCTGCATACCGCCGTCGCCGCCGCCGCGGGCGGCGCGGTGGCGTTTGGCAGTCTGGCGTTTTCCAGGCGGAAGGAAAAAAACTGGGCTTCCCTGTTCGCCGCGGTCTGCCTGGCGGTGCCCCTGGGGCTTTTGGGCGCGCGGCTTACGTATTGCGCGGCCAACGCGGGCTTTTACCTGCATACCATTGAGGACCCGGCCGCCATGCTGAGAATCTGGGAGGGCGGCTTGTCCCTTTCCGGCGCGCTGGCCGGGGCGGCGCTGGGCGGCGTGATCGCGGCCAAGGGCTGCAAGGCCGGCGTAAAGGATACGCTGGATGCCCTTTCCAGAGGGCTGCTAACCTTCGCAGGCTTTTGCCGGCTGAACGAAGCGCTCATCGGCGCGGGCTATGGGCCGGAGTGGGGCCTGGCCGCTCCCCGGCTGCCCACGTGGCAGATCATGGCTTTCGCTTCCGTGCTCATTCTGTGCCTGCGCGCCGATTTTCCCCGGTATGCCTTCCTCTACGGCGGCGTAATGATCCTGCTGGAAAGCCTGCGCCGGGACGGGCACATGCTGTGGGGCTTCGTCCACGCCGAGCAGGTGCTGGCCCTGTGCATGGCCCTGCCCGCCCTGCTGTATTGGGCGGCAAAAATCAAAAAAGCGCCCCTGGCCCTGGCGGCCACGGCGGCGCTGGCCGGGGCGGTGGTGGCCCTGGAATTCGCCTTGGACCGCTCCCCTGTTTCCGATTTGCTGCTCTACGGCGTTTACGCCCTCGCGGCAGCCGCCTATATTGCGCTGGGGCTGCGCTTTGCCAAGCGGGCGGGAAAACTTTCCGCGGCGTAAAAACCCATGGTTGATTTTCATTTCCGATTATAGTATAATTTCTTAGATACACAATGCGATTGGGAGGTCTGGCGCTTTGAAATACGCGGAACTGGACGGAAAATTGGACCTGGCCGCACTTCAAAAAGAAGTGCTTTCTTTCTGGAAGGAAAACCACACCTTTGAAAAATCCCTGGAGGGGAAAAACAACGAGGTCGTGTTTTACGACGGCCCGCCCTTCCCCACCGGCAAGCCCCACCACGGCACCGTGCTGGTAAGCTTTATTAAAGATATGATTGCCCGGTACTGGACCATGCGGGGCAATTCCGTTCCCCGCGTGTGGGGCTGGGACTGCCATGGCCTGCCCATCGAAAACCAGGCTGAAAAGCTGCTGGAAATTGGCGATAAAAGCATCATTGAGCGCTCCACCAGCCTGGAAAAGGCCGATGAAGCGGCCCGGACCGAAAGCGGCGCCAACATGAAATGGCACCGCGCCGTGGAGGAGGCCCAGGAGGAGGCCGCCCGCTTCCCCCAGTTTAAGGGCATGCACGTGGGTATGGCGGCGTTTAACAACGAGTGCCGCAATATCGTTTCCAGCAATAACGAAGCCTGGCGCGAATACATTGAGGAAATGGCCCGCTGGGTGGACTACGACCACGCCTACAAAACCATGACGCCCCAGTTCATGGAAAGCGTCATGTGGGCCTTTAAGACCTGCTACGACAAGGGGCTCATCTATTCCGGCTACCGGGTAACGCCCTACTGCATGCACTGCGAAACCAGCCTTTCCATTTCCGATACCCGCGAATCCGATTCCACCCGGCCCCGGCAGGACCGCTGGATCATTGCCAAGTTCCGCTCCGAAAGCGAACCGGAAATGAACGGCAAGCCCGTTTATTACCTGGCCTGGACCACCACCCCCTGGACGCTGCCCTCCAACCTGGCGCTGTCCGTCAACGAAGGCCTGACCTACGCCTATGTGGACGTGGGCGAACAGATTTATGTTGCCTGCGAAAACACCCTGGCAAACTTTAAAAACGTGTTCGGGGACAAGCCGGAAATCATTCAGCGCGTGCAGGGCAAGGACATGCTGGGCAAGCTGTACACGCCCCTGCTGCCCTACTTCTCCTTCATGCGTCAGGAAGGCGCGTTCCGCATCATCGCCGCCGATTACGTGGACGCCGCCGAGGGCGTTGGCATCGTGCACACCGCGCCTGCCTTCGGCGAGGACGACTATTGGACCTGCCGGAAAAACAATATTCCCACCGACAAGGTGAACCCCGTGGACGCCAAGGGCCGCTTCACCCAGGACGTGACCGATTTCTACGAGGACAGCAAGACCCGGAACGTGATTGAGATGAACCCCATCATCATCCGTTTCCTTTACGCCAACGACAAGGCCGTGGCCGACGGCACGCTGGTGCATAACTATCCCCACTGCTGGCGCTGCAAGAACCCGCTGATCTACAAGGCCATGAGCGCCTGGTATTTCAACATCGAAAAAATCAAGCCCCAGCTCATTGAAGAAAACGAAAAAATCAACTGGGTGCCCGAAACCGTGAAGCATGGCCGCTTCGGCAACTGGCTGGAAAACGCCCGCGACTGGAACATTTCCCGCAACCGCTACTGGAGCACCCCCATTCCCATTTGGGAATGCGATTGCTGCCATGAACGGAAGGTTCTGGGCAGCATCGCGGAAATCAAAGAAGTGAGCGGAATTGAGCTCACCGACCTCCACCGCCAGTATATGGACCAGGTCACCTTCCCCTGCGCCTGCGGCGGCACCATGCGGCGCGTGCCCGAAGTGCTGGACT
>CAMOHY010000064.1 GCA_946615495.1 uncultured Clostridia bacterium | reverse complement strand
GCTACACCGGCCTGACCGTGGAACAGGATACCAACCTGCGCCGCCAGTGCCGTGAAAACGATGTGGATTACTGTGTGCTCAAGAACCGGCTGGTGAAGCTGGCTCTGGAACAGGTGGGTATTTCCGGTATGGACGATTTGCTGAACGGCCCCAACGCCTTCGTGTTCAGCAAGAAGGATCCTGTGTCCGGCCCCAAGGCAGTGGCCCAGTTCATCGAAAAGAACAAGCTGGAATCCTTGAAGATCACCGGCGGTATCTTTGAAAACAAGGCCGCGGACGACAAGACCATGGTCAAGCTGTCCAAGATGCCTGGCAAGGACGAACTCATGGCGACCCTGGTTGGCTGCCTGATGAGCCCCGTCTCTTCTCTGGTGGCCGTTCTGGGCGAAATCGCCGAAAAGAAGGAAGCCGCCTAAGCTGCACAGCGGCGTGATGGCCGCGTGAAAACTCATCTACCGCTTACAGAAAAAATGGAGGAAAATAAAATGTCCGTTCAGGAAATCATTGAAGCCATTGAGAAAATGTCTCTCATGGAAGTTAACGAACTGGTTGAAGCCCTGAAAGAAAAGTTCGGCGTGACCGGCGCTATCGCCGTGGCTGGTGGCGCTCCCGCCGCCGCTGCTGCTCCCGCTGAAGAACAGACCGAATTCGACGCCATCCTGGTGGATGCCGGCTCCGAAAAGATCAAGGTCATCAAGGCCGTGCGCGAAGTGGTTGCCGGTCTGGGCCTGAAGGAAGCCAAGGACTTCGTGGAAAACCTGCCCAAGGCTCTGAAGGAAGGCGTTTCCAAGGAAGAAGCCGAAAAGGTGAAGGCTCAGTTCGCCGAAGTTGGCGCCAAGGTGGAAATCAAGTAATTCACTTGAACATCGAAAAAACTGCCGGACGATTGCCCGGCAGTTTTTTTGCGCGTTTTTTTCACAATTCTTCGGCTATTTTCAGGGCGATTTGGAAATTGTCCAAATGGTGGTTGGCAGTATGCAAATCGCCGATGCTCCATTCGGGCTGGTCCAGCACATCCCCGGTCATGAGGAAATAATGCAGCTTGAAATGATGAAAATCGCACACGGCTTGAATGCCCGCCGCCTCCATATCCACGGCCAGGCAGCCTTCCTCCTTCCGCTTCAGCATTTGATGGCGGAGCTCCCGGTAAAAGGCGTCGGTGCTCCACACTTTGCCCAGCGCATAGGGAAGGCCAAGCCGTTCAAATATCCGGGCGGTTTTTTCCGCGCCGGGCATAGGAATGTAGTCGTCAGGCGGCGCGTAATGATAGCTCATGCCTTCGTCCCGGTAGGCCGCGGTGGGGATAACGTACTTTCCCTGGGCCTTTTCCCGGTTTACGCACCCGCAGGACCCGAAAACGATGAAGGTTTCCGCCCCGGTGAGCCAATTGGTTTCAATGACATCGCTGGCCGCCATGGCGGAGCCCATGTGGGCTTTCAATACGCCCAGGCGGCGGCCCTGGTGGCTGAGGGCGTACAGCGGCGTTACGCCGCCGCAGGTGCGGATGCGGCCTACTTGCTCGCATGCGTATCCATCCAGAACGGACTGCAGGATGACCTCTGAAAAAGTGACGATGCACGTATCCACCAAATGCTTCTGGGGGCCAACGCAGGATTCCACGGTGATGATGGGCTCGGACGCAGTGCTGAAGGAATCTGTAATCAAAAAAAGCCCTCCTTTATACGGGTTTCTCGGAAAGGGGGCCGGGGGAAACCGTTCTATGGCCGTCAAGGAGCGGTTTCCCCCGGAAAAGCGTTTTCCCTTAGAACTCGGCGGTGCCGGTGGTGCGGGGGAAGGGCAGCACGTCGCGGATGTTGCTTACCCCGGTCAGGTACATAATCAGGCGTTCAAAGCCCAGGCCAAAGCCGGCGTGGGGCGTGGTGCCGAATTTGCGCAGCTCCAGATACCACCAGTAGGAATCCATGTCCAGGCCCAATTCCTGAATGCGCGCTTCCAGCACGTCCAGGCGTTCTTCACGCTGGCTGCCGCCGATCAATTCGCCGATGCCGGGCACCAGGATATCCACGGCGGCCACGGTTTTTCCATCGTCGTTCTGGCGCATATAAAAGGCCTTGATTTCCTTGGGATAGTTGTAAACGCACACAGGGCTGCCGAAATGCTCTTCGGCCAGGTAGCGTTCATGCTCGGTCTGGATATCCATGCCCCAATGGACGGGATAATCGAATTGTTTGTCCGCCTTTTGCAGGATATCGATGGCGTCGGTATAGGAAACGCGGGCAAACTTGCTGTTGACCACGTTGGTCAGCCGTTCGATGAGCTTGTGGTCCTTGTCCACGAAGCTGTTGAGGAATTCCATTTCCTCCGGGGCCTTGGCCATCACGTCGGAAATGACGTACTTGAGCATATCCTCCGCCAATTCCATATCGTCCTCCAAATCGGCGAAGGCGATTTCCGGCTCAATCATCCAGAACTCGGCGGCGTGGCGGGGCGTGTAGGACTTTTCAGCCCGGAAGGTGGGGCCGAAGGTGTACACATTGCGGAAGGCCTGAGCGAAGCATTCCACGTTCAGCTGGCCGGAAACGGTCAGGTTGGTGGGACGGCCGAAGAAATCTTCCTTGTCCAGCACCTTGCCGTGCTCGTCCTTGGGCAGATTGTTCAAATCCAGCGTGGTGACGCGGAACATTTCGCCCGCGCCCTCGGCGTCGGAGGCGGTGATAAGGGGGGTGTGCACGTAGACGAAGCTGCGGCTGGCAAAGAAGGCGTGAATGGACTGGGCCGCCAGGGAGCGGATGCGGAATACGGCGCTGAACAGGTTGGTGCGGGGACGCAGATGGGCCTGGGTGCGCAGGTATTCCACGGTGTGGCGCTTCTTTTGCAGGGGATAGCTGGGGTCGCTCAAGCCCACCACTTCCACCTTCTGAGCCTTGATTTCAAAGGGCTGCTTCATTTCGGGGGTCAGGGCCAGGATGCCGGTGACGGAAACGGCGCTGCCCAGGGTGATTTTCACTACGTCCTTAAAGTTTTCCAGGCCTTCTTCGCACACGATCTGCACATTTTTGAAAAAAGTGCCGTCGTTGAGCTCAATGAAGGCGAACACTTTGCTGTCCCGCAGGGTGCGCACCCAGCCGGACACTGTGACGGGGGTCTGGTCTGCCGGGGTTTCCCGGAACAGCTGACGGACTGAATATTCCATAACAAGGTTCCTCCTTTTTTCTGCTTCTTGATGTTATTTTCCCAGCATGGCGGCGCCGATGATGCCCGCTTCGTTGCCCAGGCGCGCCAGCACAATGGGGGGAACGGGCAGGGGCTTGCCCATTTGATGGCAGGGAATCAAGCTGCGGACGGCGTCCAGCAGGAAAGACCCCGCATAGCTCACGCCGCCGCCCAGCACGATGATTTCCGGGTCGAAAAACCAGATGAGGTTATTGATGGCCATGGCCAAATACCGGGCGAAGGAATTGAATACCCGAAGGGCGGACGCATCACCTTCCTTCGCGGCGTCAATGACCTGCTTGGCATTGATCCTGTCCATATTTCCGCCGGCCTTTTGCAAAATAACGGTGTCCGGAAAATTGCAGCATTCCTGCTGGGCGGCGCGGATCAAGGCGGTGCCGGAGCAATATCTTTCCACGCAGCCGCTCCTTCCGCAGGTGCAGGGCACGCCGTCGGGCACCAGAATCATATGGCCGATTTCGCCGGCCCGGCCGTGGGCGCCCGCCCAGGGCTTGCCGTTGATGAGGATGCCGCCGCCGACGCCGGTGCCCAGGGTGAGCAGGATGCTGCTTTTGCAGCCCACGCTGGCCCCGGCGCAGCTTTCCGCCAGGGCGGCGGCGTTGGCGTCGTTATCGATGAACACGGGCTTTTGAAAATACTTCTGCATTTCCTGGCGCAGGGGTACGTTGACCCAGCCAAGGTTGGTGCAGTTGAACACAGTGCCGGTCTTTTCCTCGGCGACGCCGGGAATGCCGATGCCGATGGAGCGCACCTCGTCCTCCCTGAGCGCCGCCTTGCCCATGACCTTTTTCACGCACTGCGCCATATCGCGCACGATGTCCTCAAAGGGCCTGCCCGCCAGCGTTTTGGCGGTGGCTTCCGCCAGGATGGACCCCGCTTCGCTGACAGCGCCCACGGCGATATTCGTACCGCCCAGGTCGATGCCGATATATGCCATTCCGTTTTATCCTCCGTAGAGAAAAATCATTTATTCATGGCGCCCATCATCATTTCATTCAGGCGGCGGTCCAATTCCTGGGCGGCGGAATAGCCCATTTGCTTGAGGGAATAATTCCGCGCCGCCACCTCAATGACCACGGCCACATTGCGCCCCGGCCGCACGGGCAGCACCACCTGCGGCACCCGCACATCCATAATGGTGGTAAAATCCTCGGTGAGGCCCAGCCGGTCGTAAGCCTTTTTTTCCTTCCAGGCCTCCAGGTGAATCACCAGGTCGACGGTCTTGCTGGTGAGCACGGCGCTGATGCCGTACATGGCTTTGATATCAATGATGCCGATGCCGCGGATTTCCATAAAATGGCGCACCGTTTCCGGCGATTCGCCAATCAGCCGGTGATCGGTGATGCGGCACACGTCCACCACGTCGTCCGCCACCAGCTGATGGCCGCGGCGCACCAATTCCAGCGCGGCTTCGCTTTTGCCCACGCCGCTTTCGCCGGTAATGAGCACGCCCATGCCGTAAACGTCCACCAGCACGCCGTGCAGCGTGGCGCGGGGGGCCAGGCAGCGGTTCAAATAATTCATGGCGGAGGCCACGAAACGGGTGGTCACGGCCTCGGTGCGCAAAAGGGGCACATCGTAGGAGGCGGCCAATTCCAGCATGTCCTCGGAGGGGTACATGCCCCGGCAGATGATGACGCAGGGCATTTTGTAGGCAAAAAACGCTTCCAGCCGCTCCTTGCGCACCTCGTCGGGCAAGGATTCCAGATAGCTCATTTCCGTCAGGCCCACCACCTGGGGCCAATCATGGGGAAAATGCTCGTAAAAGCCCACAAACTGCAGGCCAGGCCGGTTCAATTCGGCGGAATGGATATCCCACTCCTCCTTGGAGGAGGGGCTGAGCACCTGCAGGCCCAATTCCTTAATAAAGTCCTGTGCCTTAATCATGTCATGCCTCCCAATCATCCTTCAGGCAAAGCCGTACACCCGCCTATTATAGTCTTTTCGGGCGCTTTTTGCAATACGCGGAGCGCCGCAGGCCCAAATTCAGCGCACCGGGGCGGGCACGAAGGACTGCACCGCGCCAACGCCCTCCACGTAGGGGTTGAGCAGCAGGCGCTTGTAGGGCGTATCGTCCTGAATGGCCTTGAGCACCTTTTCCGCGTCCGCGCCGGTAACGGGAATGGGCTGATAATTGTTGTCCTCCGTGCCGGTACCGGTCACGTAGCAGGGAATCAGGTTCATTTGATGGCCCAGATAGCGGTTGTTTTCATCGAAGGAGAAGGTGAACTGGGCGATGAAGGTGTTGACGTTCATTTTGCCATAGTTGATGCTCTTTTTGCGGGAGATGATTACGCTGGAATTGCCGCCGAAGGCGAAGTTGCCCAGGCTCCACAGGGTGCAAACGCCGTCCTGCTCCCGGATTCCCTGAATGCTGTGGGGATGGTTGCCGATGACCACGTCCGCGCCGTAGCGGATGAAGGCGTCGGCCATTTTTTCCTGGTTGGCGTCGTGGCGGGTGTCGTATTCCACGCCCACGTGAAGGCAGGCGATAATCAGGTCGCACCCCGCGGCCTTTAGGTTCATAATGGTGTCCTTGGCGGCGGTTTTCACCGTCGTCACCCAATCGGAGTAGTAAATGGAATAAAAACCGATTTTCACGCCGTCCTTTTCGTAAATGAACGTGCCGTTGCAGTATTCCGTGGTGCCGAACCAATGAATGCCCGCCCCATCCAGGGTGTCGATGGTGGACTGCATGCCGGGCACGCCGTAATCCAGAATATGGTTGTTGCCGATGGAGCAGGCTTCAATGCTGGAGGAGGTCAGAATGCTTACATAGTCCGTCGGCCCGCGGAAATGATAGGTTTTATCCGGGGCCATATTGGCGTCCAGATTGTAAAGCGTGCCCTCCAGGTTAATCACCGTTAAATCGTCCTGCTCAAAAATGTGCTTCACCTTTTCAAAGGGATATTCGTAGCCGTACTTTTCTATATAGCTTTCAAAGCTTTTGGCGCTGCCCCGCAGGGAGGGGTCGCAGCCCAGGGTGCAGTCGCCGGTGAAGGTTATCACGATCTGCTTGGGCGCCTGGTACAGCTCCGCTTCCGCCGAAGCGTTCAGAAGAGGGGAGAAGCAAAGGAGCAGGGAAACAAGAAGGGCGATTTTCCGCATGGGCGTTTTTCCTCCGAAAGCATAAAAATATACTTGTATAATATAGCGCAAAAAAGCGCCTTCTGTCAATGCTTGCCGCGCTCGGAGGGCAAAGGAAACCAGCCGGGAAAGGATCCATCCGCCCTCAGACTGAAAAAACAAAAGGAATGTGTAAATTTTCCGGCCTATTTATTACAATTATATTGCAATTTTTGCGTAAATCCGTTACAATAAAGGGCGAACGCGGCAGAAAGGGGTGGCATTCTATGATGGAAATTTTGGAAAACCTTGCTGCGAACCTGACGGATTTATTGATATACGCTGCCATTGCGATTGTGGCGCTGATTGGCGTTTTTAAGTGCGTTCTTCCTGTCAGCCGGGTGGCGCGCAGGCTGCGCCGGGGTATCCACCTGCTGGAAACTGCCACGGGTGAAGGCCGGCCGGTGTGGCAGGACGTGCTGTTTTTGGGCAAGGAGATTCAGGGCCCCTGGCGGCGTTTTTTGGTGAACGCGGAGCAATTGGACGCCCGCGGCCTGAACTGCAACGTGGAGGATTATATCAACGATGATTCGGTGATTTATTCCGTGGGCCACGCCCAGCTGGCCGAGGTGGTGCCCAGCCTGCTCACCAGCCTGGGTATTCTGGGCACGTTCATCGGCCTTATGCGGGGCCTGGGCGGACTGGATGTGAGCGACGCGGCCAGGACCATGGAAAGCATTCCCCAAATGATTGGCGGCATGACCTTCGCCTTCATGACCTCTATTGCCGGTATTTCCTGCTCCCTTGTTTTCAACATGCTCAACCGCATGGCCTTTGGCAGCGCTACCGGCGCCATTGATGATTTTACCGACGCCTTTGCGGACCTGGTGATGCAAAAGCCGCTGGAGGACAACGTGCAGATGATTTGCCAATCCGAGGACCGGGCGGCGCTGCTGCGCCATCTGTCCACGGATATGGGGACGCGGGTCAGCGACGGCATTGTGGCCTCGGTGGAAAAATCGCTGTATCCCGTCACCCAGAATATGAATAACTTTATCCTGGGCCAAACCCAGGCGCAGATTGACGGCGTGGCCAACATTGCCAACCAGTTCATCAATCAAATGCACCGCATGCTGGGCAACCAGTTTGTGCAGCTGGGCCAGACCCTGAGCCAGGTGAACCAGCAGCAAACCGTTTCCTTTGAATCCATGGAGCGCACCATGACGGCGGCGGACCGCATCCTTTCCGGCATGAACCAATTGCAGGATGTGAACCAGCGCATGATGGAGCGCTTTGAAAGCTATGTGACCACCCTGGACCAGGCCCAGGAAAGCAGCAGCCAATTTTTGACCCATGGCTCCCAGGTGCTTTCCGGCATGATGACGGCCTCCCAGGAGCAGGAGGCGCTCATCAACAGCCTCAAGATCGCCCAGCAGGATATGCAGTCCTCCATGCGGGACTACGCCGATTGGAGCAGCCGGGTGCTTAACGCCGTGCAGCAGCAGGCCGACGGCGCCATGAACGTGACCGGCGATATGACCGCCAAAATGGACGAAAGCAGCCGCCGCCTTTCCGACACCTACGCTTCCTTTGTGGAGGATTTGTCCGGCGGGTTCAGCCGGGCGCTGGGCATGTTTGATGAAAACATTCACAGCGTGCTGGGCGTGCTGAATGAAAAGCTGGAGGATATTCGCGCTTTGGCAGAAACCGCGCCGGGGCAGACCGCGCGGCTGGAAAAAGAAACGGAAAGCTGCGTAAAGGCCATTTCCCGCTTGCAGCGGGCGGTGAGCGATGTGAGCGCCGCCATGGAAAGCAAGGGCCAGAAGGCGGAGGAAGCGTAACATGCAGGGGCGCAGAAGAAATAACCGGGCGCCCCGGTCGGGCGACCAAGGGGCCCACTGGATTTCCTATTCGGATATGATGGCGTCGCTGCTGCTGGTGTTCGTGCTGGCGGTGGTGTACAGCGTGTACCAGTATTACAGCATGCTGGAAATAAAAACCCAGCAATTGAACGAGCAGCAGGCGGAATTGGACCGGGCTACCATCACCCTGGTGCAGCGGGAAGAAGAATTGGAGGCCGCCAACGTGACCCTGATGGGCAAGCAGGAAGAGCTGGCCGCCATTCAAATTCAATTGGACCAGCAGGAAAACGACCTGCACGCCGCCCAGGATGCCTTGAAAACCAAGGAAGAGGAGCAGGCGCTGCTGCAATTGCAGCTGGCCACCCAGGCCGACGCCCTGGCCGCCATGCAGAGCGTGCTGGAGGCCCAGCGGGCCGAAATGCTCACCTATCAGCAGCGCATTGACGATATGATCGGCGTGCGCTCCCAGATCATCCAGGCCCTGAGCAAAGCGCTCACCGCCGCCAATCTGGGCGCGTCCGTGGACGCGGGCACAGGCGATATTGTGCTGGAGAGCACCGTGTTTTTCGATTCCAATTCCAGCACCATCAAGGATGAGGGCCGGGATTTGCTTTCCCGCTTCCTGCCGGTGTATTTGGGCGTGCTCATGCAGCCGGAATACGCCGATTACGTGGGTGAAATCATCATTGAAGGGCATACTGATACCGCGGGCTCGTATTTGACCAACCTGCGCCTGTCCCAGAACCGGGCGCTGTCGGTGGCGGAATACTGCCTGCAATTGCCGTCCCTCAGCCGCAGCCAGGTGCAGCAGCTGCAAAACCTGCTCACCGCCAAGGGCCGCAGCTTCTCAAACCCCGTGTATAATGCGGACGGCACCGTGGATATGGACGCCTCCCGCCGGGTGGAATTCAAATTCCGGCTGAAGGACGCCGAAATGATCGTCGAAATGAACCGGATTCTATCGCAAATGGAGGCGCAGGAGAACCCGTGAAAACTGCTGCCATTGTGCTCATCGTGCTGGTGCTCGCCGTGGGCGGGTGCTTTGGCTGGGCTTTGTTCCACACCAATTTGCAGGTGACGGGCAAAGCCCTTCAAACCCTGCCCGCCCAGCAGCGCGCCGCCCAGTTTGACGCCCTGCGCGCCGCCGTTTCCCAGCGCAGCCTGCTTGGCACGGTGATAAAGGGCGGGGAATTGGGAGAAGCTGAAAACTACAGCTATTATATTTACACCCTCCGGCTTAAAAACAATGGGCTCGTTCCCGCCGAAATGGTGGAAATGCAGATCGCGCCTACGGAAAGCGACGTGCTGTTTTACGGCGATACCCAGGAAACGGTAATCCGTCCCGGAGAACAAAAGGACGTGTGGTGCGTGCTGCTTACCCAGGGGGCGCCCCATTCCGTGCGGGATATTTACATCACCTATTATCTGTGGGGCCATGCGCAGGAGGTGAAATTCACCTATGACGACGCGCGGTAAGGCCTGCTGTGCTTTTGTTTTTTTCCTTCTTTTGCTTTTGCCCTGCGCGCGGGGGGAGGAGGCGGCCCTTCCGGCCCATGAGCTGCCGGAGGGCTTTTGCTATGTGCACGAGGTCATTGAGGATGTGATCCTGGATATCCGCTATGCCGGCACCCATAATTTTGTGGGGGACGTGATCGACGGCTACGAAGCGCCTTACGCCATTATGACCGTGCAGGCGGCGGAGAAGCTCAGGGAGGCGGCGGACGAATTCCGTTCCCTGGGATACCGCGTGATGATTTTTGACGCCTACCGGCCTCAAAGCGCCGTCAGGCATTTTGTGCGCTGGTCCAAGGACGCGCAGGACATGCGGATGCGGGAGGAATTTTACCCGGAATTCAAAAAAAAGTCCCTGCTGGTGGATCAGGGCTATATCGCCCGCAATTCCAGCCATTGCCGGGGCAGCGCCGT
>CAMOHY010000063.1 GCA_946615495.1 uncultured Clostridia bacterium | reverse complement strand
TGTGGACAGAAACAAAAAAAGAACGGATAAAGGAAAAAAAGGAGGCAGGACGCATGCACGCGCCCTGCCTCTATGTGATCTGCCTCTAAGGAAATGAATTGTATTACCAGCTTCCCTGAGCGTTGGCCATAGCCTGGGTCAAATTGGCCATAGCGGATGCCAGGGCGGCGCTGGAAGGATTGCTGTACATGATGGAGCTCAAATTGCTGATGGCGGCGGAAAGAGCGGCGTAGCCGGGCTGATCCTCCGGCGTGTTGGCCAATTGAGTCTGGGCCTGGGCCAGGAGCCGCTGGGCGTCGGGCAGCAATTGATTATCCACGATGGTCTGGTCGTAGCTGACGGCGCCTGCCTGGTGCACGGTACAGGTGCGGGACTGAAGCAATTGCGCGTTGGTGTTGCCGTCGGCCGTCAGGCGCAGGGCGGCGTATTCGCCCAAATAATCGGCCAGCACCGGAGCGTAGGAGGTGTTGGTGAAATCATACAGCGGATGGCCGATGGGCAGAATCACCACGCCCTTGCTGGCGTGGCCGGGGCAGTAAGGCGTGGCCAGCATTCCCGTCTGGCTGCACACGTCCAGGGTGTAGTGCATCTGGCAGGATACGGTGGGCGCGCTTTCCGCGGGCCAGTAATCGGTGGTGGTGCCGTAGCCCATCACGTCGTTGCGGCAGGCGTCCGTGGCCAATTGGCCGGAAACATTGCAGGTGGTCACGCGCACCAGGCCATAGTCCGAGGCGCTGCCCTCCATGATGTCGCGGTTGGAAAGGCCCTGGTGGATGGGCTGCATGAAAGCCTTCCACAGCTTGGCGGCGCTGTTGCCGCCGGTGGTTTTGGAGGAAAGGGCCTTGTAGTTATCATGGCCGATCCACACCGTGCCGCAGTACCAGCCGGTGAGGCCGGCAAAAAATACGCCCTTCTGGTCCGAATTGGTGCCCGTCTTTCCGGCCACCGTTTGGCCGGACAGCTTGGCCGCCGTGCCTGTGCCGGAGGAGACTACGTCCTTCATCATGTTCACGGTAAGCCAGGCGGTGGACGCCTTGAACACCTGGCGGCGCACCTGGTTGGCGTGGGAATCGTATACGGTGCGCTGGTTGCTGTCGGCGATGCCCAGGAAGCTAATGGGGCTTTGGTATACGCCGCTGTTGCCCAGCACGCCGAAGGCTACGGCCATTTCCAGGGGCGTGATGCCGCTGGAGCCCAGGGATAGGCCAAAGGGCGTTCTGTTGATATGGTTTTCCGATACGCCCAGGCGAAGCAGATAATCCGCCGAGCGGTCCACGCCCACAAAGTTCATCAGGGCGTAAGCCGCGGCCGTGTTGTCGCTGCGGGTAATGGCGGTGCGGATGGTTTCCGGCCCACGGTAGGAGGAGCCGCCGTAATTCTGGGGCCAGGAATCCTTGCCGTCGCTGCCGGTCCAGCCGCGAATGGGCAGGGGCATGTTGTAAAGAATGGTGCCCGCGCCGGCGCCCATTTCAATGGCCGGGGCATACACGGCGATGGGCTTGATGGCGGAGCCTACGGGCATATTCATGTCCGTGGCCCGGTTCAGCGTTTTGCGTTTGGTGGGAACTGTGCGGCTGCCTACAATAGCCTTCAATTCGCCCGTGCGGTAATCCAGCACCACGGCGGCGGCCTGGGGCTGAATGATTTCATCATAGGTGCCGTCCGAATTGCGGGCGCGGTAGATTTTGTCCGAAGGATCGCGCAGGGCGGGATAATCGGAATAGCTTTGCAGCGTTTGCTCCACTTTGGTCTGAATATCCGTATCCAAGGCCAGGTATACGTGGTAGCCGCCGGTGCGCAGCTCGTTTTCCATTTTGCTGCGGTTGGCGGAGGTGTCCTCCAGGCCGTTGATGGAAAGCAGGGTCTTTACGACGTCCTTGATGGCGTATTCCACGTAATGGGCGTAAGGATACAGCGCCGTAGAGGACGGGGATTTTTCCAGCACCGTGGCCGAAGCGGGATTCAGGGCGGCCATGTACTGCTCATAGCTGATGAACTGGTTTTCATACATGCAGCGGAGCACATAGTCCGTGCGGTCGTTGGTGATCTTCTGGTAATCGGTGGTGTCGCTCTGGCGGGTGTAAAAATTGCGGCGGGGATTATAGTAATAGGGGTTATTGGTCATACCGGCCAGCATGGCGCATTCCCGCAGGGAAAGATCGCCCAGATTGTCCTTGCCGAAATACCCGTAAGCGGCCACCTTGACGCCGTAATAATCTTCGCCCAGATAGATGGTGTTCAGATAGGATTCCAATATCTCGTTTTTGGTGTACCGCGTTTCCAGCTGCATCGCCAAATAAGCTTCCTGAATTTTTCGCTTGTAGGATTGCTCGCTGGAAAGCAGGGTATTTTTAATGAGCTGCTGGGTGATGGTGGAGCCGCCCTGCTGGCTGCCCGTAACGAAATTAGCCACGAACGCGCCGATGATGCGCTTGATGTCCACGCCGTTATGGGTGTAAAAACGGGCGTCCTCCACGGCCACGAAGGCGTGCTGGAGGGTCAGCGGCATGGTGTCGATGGACACCATGATGCGGTTTTCCGTGCCCTTGTAATCCGTAATCAGGTTGCCGCTGGCGTCGTAGATGAACGAGGTCTGCGCTTGGTCGTCAATAGCTGCCAGGTCCAGAGTAGGCGCGGTTTCCATGTACGCCTTGGCAACGCCCACCACCGCTCCGGCACCGGCCAGGCTGAAAATGAGGATGAGCAGAATGAGCATGCGGAAGGAATTGACCAGCACCGCCAAAATAAAGGACGGCTTGCGGGTGCGGGGCTTTAAAATGGTTCGCTTGGGAGGCTTTTCCTCTTCGGGAGGCAATTCTTCGCCCAGCCAGCTGCCGGTGGCATAGGGCTGGCTGTTTTGCCCGTTCCAATCCTCTCTGCCGGATTCGTCATAAATCACGTCATCCGGGGCCGGTTCGCCCTCATATCCGGCCTCCTCGTTTCCGCCGTCCTGCCAGGTATCAGGGGAGAGGGACTCCTGAAAGCCCTGCTGCTCCTCTTCGCTGGGCGATTGCATGTCCGGCAAATGAATTCTCCGCTTCACGGCTTGATCTCCTTTTTCGTTGAGGACATAAAAAAGTCCTGTGCCAGTATACCACAAAAGGCGGGAAAAGTACAATCCCCGCAATAATACAACGAAGCGGAAACCAATTTTTATCCGCCGGCGGCGAATTCACAAAAATAATTCGTTCTTTTTCCTTACGCACCGGCATGCCGCCGCCAGGCCAACGCATAAAAGCCCTGCCGCCGCGTAGAAAAAAAGGCGGGTGAACAGGTGCATGAGCAGCAGCAGGCAGCCATAGCAGGTATAGCGCCGGGCCTTTTGAGGGTCCAGAATCATATGCAGCAGCTTTCCGCGCGGACGGCTTCTTTTGCGCCGGCCCAGGGCGACCAATTGCTCGTCGGTGGCGGGGGAAACCCGGCCAAACAGGGAAATGAGCTGGTCCCGGCTGTAAAAATGAATGGGGGGAGCGGCTTGCGACTGATCTATTGCCTTTTGCGATATGGCGCAGGGAACGCATAAAAGCCCTTCATCGGCCATAAGCTGCCGCACCCTGCGCTGGAGGGAAAGCACGGCCTCCTCATTCAGCGATGAGGAGGCGGGAAGCTGGACAAAATATAGCAAGATTTTTTTGCCCCGCAGGCCGCACAGCGTGCCGTCCTCTCCCGTTCGCAGCAGCACCAGGGGATACTGCATGGAAAGCAGTATCGCCGTTTCAAAATGCGCTCTTTCCGCCGGAGACAATAAAAGGCGTTCCAGCGCCAGTTCGCCTCCAATGGCGGCGCGAAGCGCTTTTTCTTTGCGCACCAAATGATCGTCCAGAATCTTTCTCCGCAGCAAAAGAATCAGAACATACAGCGCCATGGCCGCCGTGACGGCGGGCAGCCTGAGCCCCCAAAGCAAAACGAACCAGAAAAAACTGACAAATAACGCAAGAAAATGGAAACCAATTCCATCCATTGCGCGTCCAAACCGGGAATCTTGCAAATATTCCTGCATTCTTGCGCCCCTCCCTCTTTTCAGAATGCCCAAAATGTTGTATAATATGGACAGGAGATGATGGAATTTGCAGAAGCTGGGAATTTTGGGCGGCACGTTTGATCCAATTCACGAGGGACATACAGCCTTGGCCAAAGCGGCGCTGCGCGATGGGGGGCTGGATGGCGTGGTGCTTGTGCCCATGGCCCGGCCTGCTCATCGGGAAGCGGACGCCAAGGCGTCCGACCGGCTGGAAATGTGCCGCCGGGCCATTGCGGGCGAAAAAGGGTTGTTTCTGTCCCAGGCCGGCATGGCTTCCGGCGTAAAATATACTTGTGACACGCTTTCTCCCCTCCGCCGGGAATTCCCGGACGCGTCGCTCACTCTCATCATCGGCGCGGATAAGCTGCTCAGCCTCCCTTATTGGCATGAGGCGGACCGCTTGTTTTCCCAGTGTGATTTTCTTTGTTTTCCCCGCAGCGGCGTTTCTTTGGAGAGCGCCTTGGAAAAGGCCCGCGCCGCCGGCGCGCGAATCAGCCTTCTGCCTGAATTTTATACGCCTTATTCCGCGTCCATGATCCGCAGCCAAACGGAACAGTATCAGGACGCGCCGGGGCTTGCGCCCCAGGTGCTGTGCTACATGGCGGAGCGCGGCTTGTATCAGCCCGATTTTATTCCCAAGCTGCGCACGATGATGAACCCCAAGCGTTTTGAGCATACCCTGGGCGTGCGCAGGGAGGCCGTCCGGCTCGCGTCGCTCCATGGGCTTCCCGTTCAGCGCTGCGCCCTGGCGGGGCTTTTGCATGACTGCGCCAAGGGCATGAGCCTCAAGGAAATGAACAAAATTGCCAGAGACCAGCATTTAACGGAGGACGAAGCCTTTCTTTCTTCCGGCGCCCTGCTTCACGCTTTGGTGGGTGCGTATTTGGCGAAGACGGAATTTGGCATTCGGGATGAAGAAGTGCTTTGGGCCATCCGCAGCCACACGGTGGGCCG
Organism: uncultured Clostridia bacterium; assembly: GCA_946615495.1. Classification (GTDB taxonomy): domain Bacteria; phylum Bacillota; class Clostridia; order Christensenellales; family Aristaeellaceae; genus RUG563. The sequence continues at coordinate 5,085 of CAMOHY010000063.1, read as the reverse complement.
CCCCGGCATGTCCCGAATGGAAATGTGCATTTTTGTGGCCGATGCCACCGAACCGGGAAGAGAGGATTATGAAGGGCTGAGCGATTTGCGGCGCTTATCCAGCCTGTCCCTTCCCGCGGCGGTGTACCGTTCCTTTGAGCTTACCCAGGAATACCTGGAGAAAACGAACCGCACCTTTGACCCCTCATCCCTTAGAACCATGAACTATCTGAAAGGACTGATGACCCCGGAAGAAAAACGCTTGCTTGCGCTATAAGAAAAAAAGGAGGAATCTGAATGGAAAACACGGGCCTGGCTCAAAAGATCGCGCGAATTCTCTACGACAAAAAGGCAATGGATATCACTGTGCTGCATGTAGCCCATCTAACGGTGATTACGGATTATATGGTAATTGCTTCCGGCCGTTCCTCCCTTCAGGTGAAGGCGCTGGCGGATGATGTGGACGACGCGCTGGCGATGGAGGGCATCACGCTCCGCGCCCGCGAGGGCCAGGGCGAAGGCCGGTGGATCGTGCTGGACTACGGCACGGTGCTGGTGCATATATTCCATCCGGAGGACAGGCAGTTTTATCACCTGGAGCGGCTGTGGGAGGATGGACAGAACCGGGTGCCCCTGCCCTTCCTGGAAGAAGGAAACGAGGAGAAGCCCCAGGCATGAGCATTCAAATTTATGCTGGGAAAAAGAATTTTGACACCCAAAAGGCCGAGCGCTTTTTCAAGGAGCGCCGCGTGCCCTATCAGCTGCTGGACCTAAAAAAGCATAAGCTGGGCAGCCGGGAAATGCAATTGTTCGCCCGGCGCCTTGGCGCGGAAAACCTGGTGGACCGGAAGAATCCCGATGCCCTGTCCCATCCCGTAGCCCACACGGACGATGCGCAGTACATTCTGGAGGCGCTCATGGAAAACCCGCGTTTTCTGCGCACGCCCATCGTGCGCTGCGGAGAGCAGGTCACGCTGGGGGTGGACGAAAAAGCCTGGGAAGCCTGGATTCAATAGGGCGTATGATTTTTATCGCTGAAGAAAGGGAGGGAGAATCATGTATTGTGAACGCTGCCGCAGAATCGTGGAAGGGGATAAATGCCCCGAATGCGGAAAACTATGCAAAAGAGACGTGAAAGATGACGATGCGTGCTTCCTCTGGTCCGGCGGACAAATCTGGGCCGACATGGTGTGCGATGTGCTGAACCAGGAAAACATCCCCAATTTCAAGCAGGGCAGCATCGGCGCCGCTATGGCGGTGCTTACCGGCCTTTCCGCGGAAACCTTCTCGGTTTATGTGCCTTACAGCCATTATGAACAGGCCAAGGAAATTGCCGAAAGCTTGTTCCAGGAAAATGAAGCGGAGGCGGAGCAGGAAGCGGAAGACGCCGGCGCCGCCGAAACGGAAACAGAAGAAGACGAATAGAAACATAATGAAAGAAAGCGGTGATTCCAATGAAACTGGTAACGATTAAAAGTGAATGCCTGTCTGTCACCATTTCCTCCAAGGGCGCGGAAATTCAATCCATCCAGGATAAAAACGGCGTGGAAAGAATGTATAACGGCGATCCGGCTTTCTGGGCAAACCGCGCGCCCATCCTGTTTCCCGTGGCGGGCGGCCTGCGCAACGACGGCTACGAATGGCAGGGCAAGTGGTACCCTATGCCCAAGCACGGCTTCATCCGTCCTCTGGAGTGGCAGGTGGAAAACGTGGAAGAAAACAAGGCTACCTTCCTTCTGCAGGAAAAGAATGAAGGCTTCCCCTTTGAATACGATCTGAGGGCCACCTTTTCGGTCAAGCAGAACCATTTGGATGTGCAGTACGCCGTGACCAACCGGGACGAACAGCCCTTCTGCTTCAGCATCGGTTCCCACGAAGCCTACGCTACCCCCACCGGCATTGAGGATTACGAAGTGGTGTTTGACGAAGAGGAAACCTTGGCCCACTCCGTTCTGGACGGCGCGCTGAACACCCATGAAACGGTGATCGTGGCGGAAAATACTAAGGTGCTGCCCCTGAAATATGAATACTTCGCCGTGGACGCGCTGGTGTTCCGTAGCTTAAAGAGCCGGGCCGTTACCCTGCGCAGCACCAAGCATGACCGCACCGTTCGGGTGGAATTTCCGGATCATCCTTTCCTGCTGCTGTGGACCAAGCCCCGCGCACCCTATATCTGCATTGAGCCCTGGTGCAACGGCCCCGATTTTGACGACGCTCCTTTCCAAATCGACCAGAAGCCCGGCTTTATGCGTGTGGAAAAGGGAGAAACCATCAAGCGCCATCATGTGATTACCATCGACTAAAAAGATAGAAAGAAAGATAGAAAGAGTTCTATCCAAAAATCAACTGCGCCCCATTTGTTAGACAAGTATGGTATACTACTAACAAATGGGGTGATTTATTCTGGTGTGGGGAAAAATAGGAGGGCTTGCCTCCTGCTTTTTCACAGAAAACAAGCCCTCCCTGTCGTTTGATTCAGTTTTTGTCTGCCTGTTGAGGCTCCTTTAGTTTGTCCCGCGTCCGGCGCGATGGATAAAACAATTGATTACCCGCGGATTTCCTTCACGATCGCGGAAGCTTCCTTGACCAGAGCCAAAATTTCGTCAAATTTGCCTTCCTTCACCAGGCCGCCGTTTACCATCCAGCTGCCGCCGCAGGCCACGATTTTATCATAGGCCAGGTAATCGCGCACATTGTTGGCGTTGATGCCGCCGGTGGGCATAAACTGCAGGTTCACATAAGCCGCCGCCACGGCCTTAATCATTTTCAGGCCGCCGGAGGGCTCGGCGGGGAAGAACTTGAGCACATCCAGGCCCAGGCTCATGGCCGCTTCGATTTCGGTGGGGGTGCACACGCCAGGCGTCATGGGCACGCCCTTTTTGAGCACATATTCCGTCACCTTGGGGTTGAAGCCGGGGGAAACCACGAACTTGGCGCCCGCGTCAATGGCCCGGTCCGCCTGTTCGGTGGTAAGCACGGTGCCCGCGCCGATAATCATATCAGGATAAGCCTTCGCCATCTGCCGGATGGATTCTTCGGCGGCGGCGGTGCGGAAGGTCACTTCCGCGCAGGGCAGGCCGCCCTTCATCAGGCATTCGCCCAGGGGCAGGGCGTCCTTTACATCATTGAGGACCACCACGGGGATAATACCGATTTTTTTGAGCTGCTGCATCATTTCGGTCATGGGAATCAATCCTCCATTCTTTTTCCTTGGTTCAGGAAATATGTTTTTATTCGACGTATCTCTGCCTTATTCCTTCATGGGCAAAGCGACAGTAAGAATTTCAAAGGGGGAAACGTCGATTGCTTCCGCGCCTTCCGGATCAATTACATCCTCCAGCATATTCATGAGGTATACTTTGGCCGGGAAAGAAACCGTCCTGCGGCAGCCGTCCTGTTCGCTCAAGCGCATCACCAGGCAATTTCCATCCTCAGAAACCTTCATACTCTGAAGCCACAGGCCGCTTTCGCAAAGCGCTTTTTCCCACGCTTCGGGCAAACGGCCGCTCGCTTTGCGCAGCGGAATATTGTATTCAAAGGCCAGGCGGTTAATGCCGGCCTGAACAGCGTCGCCCTCGTGGGGCACGATCATATATTTGATATCGTGCTGCCCCATATCGCTGGTGATATCGGGGCGGATGGTGGAGCGCAGCAGGCTCAGGCTCACTTCATTCTTTTCGATGCCGACGCCGTATTTGCCGCTGTTGATGACCGCCACGCCTGCGCCGGTTTCGGAAAGATCAAACCATTTATGGTGGCATACCTCAAACCGGGCCTGCTCCCAGGTGGTGTTCTTGGTGAGCGGGCGGCGGACAAAGCCTGCGCTGGTATCGCACACCAATTCGCGGGTTAAAATATTAGGCCCAAAATTCACCTTGGCCAGCAGGTGCTTTTCATGCCAATCTACGATATGCTCCACTTCGATGGCCCGGCTGTCCCGGAAAAGGCGAAGGATCATGCGCCAGGCGCTTTTTTCCGTAGCGAAGTCCACGGTAAATTCGGCGCTGCTGCCATCCTGATAGGTAAGATGGATAGCTTTTGTAATGGGAAGCTCAATCTCCACGTCCTTGTAGTTGGGCAGAATGTCCCACGCGTCGTACACGCCGGGATTATCGGCCCAAATATGCAGCTTGTTGAAGCCGAGGTTGTCCCTAACCCACGTGCGTCCCCAGCCTCTATCCCGCCAGTTGCTGATGCTTCCGTCCTTATGCAGGAGCAGGCGATAGAGGGGAGTATCGATGAGCAGGCCGCCGTCATTCAGGAGCGGAGAAACGCTGAGCCAGTTTTCTTTTTCTTCCAAGGGCTTTACGCTTCCCGCGGTCAGGCCGGTCAGGCGCGGCCTGCTCCAAAAGCCCTTCACGCCGTCCCGCGTAACAGGGCCGTTTTCATCCGGGATAAAGGTGAGCGCGTTTCTGGCAAAGGGAAGAGAATTGAAATACAGGCCGGCTTTAAATGCTTGCAGCAGGGCGTCCAGGCGTTTGTCGATTTCCGCGTAATCCCGCATAGCGTCCTCATACACGGGGTGGATATGAGAGCCGGGCAGGATATCATGGAACTGGTTCAGCAGCAGCTTTTTCCAGCATTCCCGCAGTTCATCGGCGGGATACGCCGCGCCGCCGTTCCAGGCTGCCAGGGCGCAGAGCATTTCCGCTTCCCGCAGCTTGAATTCCAGCATCCGGTTCATTTTTTTGATGTTGGATTTGGTGGTGAAGGTGCCCCGGTGCATTTCCAGGTACAGTTCGCCGTCCCAGGTGGCCAGCTTTTTGTTATCCTTTAAATTCTTGTGCAGGAAATCGGCGCCGCCGGTGAGCTCGGTTTTGGGCATGACCGAAACCTTATGGAACCTGCGCACCATTTCCAGCATTTCCTCCGTCACGCCGCTGCCGCCGTCGCCGTAGCCGTACATGGAAAGGGTTTGTCCGCCCACTTCCTTGTCCTGGTACGCTTCCCAGTTTTCCTGAATCTGGCTGGGCATATTCCAGGTGATAAAGTGGGTGGGGGGCACGCAGGCGTACACCTCGCTGCCGTCGATGCCCTTCCAAATGAAATTGTTGTGGGGGAAACGGTTGGTATCGTTCCAGGTGGACATTTTATTGGAAACGAAAT
>CAMOHY010000062.1 GCA_946615495.1 uncultured Clostridia bacterium | reverse complement strand
CTACCAACTGTGCTAATGCCCCATAACTCTGGCTTACGCCAGTATGCTCTTCCCGGCTCAAAGGCTCCGGGCGCTGCCTTCGTGGGTTATTCGGCCTTGGCACGCTGCGGCGCCGCGGGAACCCCACGCTTTTGACCGGCCTGATTTCCAGGCGCTCAAATAGTTTACCACCATTCCAGGAAAAAAGCAAGGGGAAAAATCGTTTTTTAAAAAAACTTTTATGGCTTTTAGAATCGCTTATGAAAACCGCCTCTTTATCCCCCTCCGCCCGGAGGGGACGGGAGGGCTCCCGTTTTCCTTCCGGGCGGAGGAAGCGTTCAGTACCAGCGAAGCTGCAATTGCCGCTCAAATTCCGCGGCGGACAGGGCGGCGGTTTCCGCCGTTTTCGGGGCAAGTACGGTAACGGGCTCGTCCCCGTGGACATCAAACCAATTATCGGAAAACACACAGTCAAAGTCCCGAAGGGACAGGCATACGCTTTTGGTAAAGCAATCGGACCGCAGGGTAACGGCGAAGGCGCCGCCCCGGTCCTCCACCTGAACGGAGAGATGGGCCGGCAGGAAATCAAAAGCTTTGGGCCGCACGAACAGGGTGGTGCCGGCGCTGACGGCCTGACTGCCCCGGAGCAGGACATATTCCAGATACAAGGTGCGCTGCGCCTGCCTCTCTCCCGCTTCCGCCGACACATCCAGGGAAAGGCAGGGCTTGGCCGACAGGGCTTTCGCCTGGATGGACGCGGTGAAGCCCTTTATGATTTCCGCCTTGCTGTTGCGCAGATGGCATACCACCAGCAGGCTTTCATCCCGCGGCGTATCATTGGTCACATACAGCACGGGATGGGCGGGGTCCGTATCGTCACAGCTGACGAGCAGCGGGGCGTAGAACCGGCGGGAAGCGTAATGCAGGCCCTTCCAGCGGCCAAAGTAATCGATGCTGCTCCAGGAAATGACGGGGTTGGAATCATTCACCTGCCAATAGGAGCTGCCCATACAGCGGCCCCGCGCCCGGCGCATATGCTCCACATTGGAGCGGATGCAGTCCGCCTGCACCAGCTGGGAGCAGTAAATGAGCCGCTCAAAATCATAGGGATAATTCACCATTTGGGCCAGGTAATACATCACCTTTTCATTGCCCTGCACGCATTTCTGGTGGGCCTGGATCACGTTGCCGCACAGGTCCAGGTCCTCATCCCTGGCAAAGGCGCGGAAGGTTTTGATATCCGGCAGGCTTTCAAAGCCGTATTCCGAGCAGAAGCGATAGTAAAATTCCCGGAAGGCTTCAATGGGCTTGAAGTTATGCCACACGGCCCAATAGTGCATGTCCCCCGCCAGGTTGGAGGAGGTATCGCGGATGCCGCCGCCGGAGGAGGGAGAGGAGGGCCAATAGAAGGTTTCCGGGTCATATTCCTTCAGAATGGAGGGAATGACGCGCTCAAACAGGGTCAGATAATCCTGCCGCGCCTCCGGGTCCTCCGGCAGGCCCCAGCCCTCCCAGGCGGATTCGATTTCATTGTTGCCGCACCACATGCCCAGGGACGGATGATTGCGCAGGCGGATGGCGTTATCCCGAATTTCCGCGCGCACGGTGGCCTCAAACTCCGGGGTGAGGCGATAGGCCGCGCAGGCAAACATGCAGTCCTGCCAGACGATAAAGCCGTTTTCATCGCACCAATCGTAGAAAGCGTCGCCCGGATACATGCCGCCGCCCCACACGCGGATGAAATTATGGTTGGCGTCCTTACAGGCGTTGAGCAGCTTTACCGTTCTTTCCGCGGTGCACCGGGGCAGAATCTGGTCCTCCGGGATATAATTGGAGCCCATGGCGAACACCTTGACCCCGTTGTTGATAAAGCAGAATTCCTTGCCCCACTGGTCCTTTTCCTGCGAAATGGTGAGCGTGCGCAGGCCGATTTTTCTTTCATGGACGTCCACTGTCTGTCCATTCCGGCGCAGCTCCACCCGGCAGGTGTAGAGCGGCTGGTCCCCCAGGCCCCGCACCCACCACAGCTGGGGCCGCTCGATCACGATTTTTGCCCGGCCATTCTGAAGCGGGGCGGAATAGCTTTCCCCCGCCGGCGACAGGACGGCGCACACCGCCTCCAGCCCCGGCGCCCAGGCCTCTATGTCCGCCTGGCAGGAAAGCTCCACCTGTCCCCCATCGTGGCGCTGGGTGTAATAAACGCCGCGGATGCGGCCCGCTTCATAGGCGGACAGCCTCACATCCCGCCAGATGCCCATATCCGGCAGCTTGGGGCCCCAATCCCAGCCAAACATGCAGTGGGCCTTGCGCAGATGCGGAAAGCCGGGCATGCACTCGCCGGCGCCCCACAAGGGCCGCTGGGCCTGCTTCTGGGCGATATAGCGGGTGGGCGAATGGATTTGAAGGCGCAGGATGTTTTCCCCCGGCCGGATAAGCTTTTCCACCGCGTATTCCCAGGTGCGGTGCATATTGTCCGTGCTGCCCAGCAGCGTACCGTTCAAATACACGTGGGCCAGGGTGTCGATGCCCTGGAAGGTGAGAAACAGGCGCGGCGCGGAAGCGAAAGCTTCCGGCAGCGAAAAAGTGTTTTCAAAGGTAAAATCCCGGTCCGAAACGGAAGTGGATATCCATTCGTTTTCGCCCCAATACGGGTCCTCAATGGCCTGGTTTTTTAGCAGCGTATCATAAGCGGAGCAGGGCACCTGGCAGGCGTAGCGCTTTTCGCCGTCCAGCATGGTCCAGCCGCCGTTGAGCAGCATGTTCATGGGAGCTTTTCTCCTTTAAATTAGGAAATAGTTTTTTTACCCTTTGCGCAGGACGCGGTAAAGCACATACTGGCCCGGCATGGCGGGCACTTCAAACACCGCTTCCCCGTTTTGCACATACAAAGGCTCCAGCGGCTGCTTCCTGCCCGGCACGGACAGGCCGCAGGCGCCCTGCACATGCACGCGCACCACCTGGCGCTGCACGCCCTCCATCACGTAAGGATAGAGCACGAAGGCGTCGTTATCGTAAACAAAGAGGCTGATGCGGGAGGGGCCCTCCAGCCACACGCCGTTGACCGGGACCGCCTGGCGGATGCGGCTCCAGACCGGGGCGGGCAGGCGGTACAGGTCGGAAAAAGCGTCGGGCACGGCCAGGGTCCACAAATGGCCGCCGCAGTAATCGTCCCGCAGCAGGATGCCGTAGCTTTCCTCGTCGTGGGCGGCCTTTACCACCGCCCAGGTGGAATTATTGCGGAATTCGGCCACCGGCAGGGAAATGGGCTTTTCCCCGCGGGGAAACAGGCAGCGGCCGCCCTTTGCTTCCTCTACGCGGTAGGAATCGGCCGTGATTTTCCTGCCCCGCAGGCGGATGGAGGTCAGGGCTTCGATGCCTTTGCCCCTCGTCGCTTCCAGGAAGCCGGTGGTAACGATGGCGTTGCCCCCGGTCCTCTCCAGCCAGGCAGTAAGCTTCCGCACGATGTCCGGATCATAGGCGGAGGAGCGGGTGAGCAGGATTTGGTCCGCTTCCTCCGGGAAGTAAGGCGTGCAGCAGATGGGCAGGCCGTTCATGCCCAGGAAATCCTGAATGTTGTCCTCGCCCTGGCAGTTGTCCGGCAGGTAGCAGGCGATGCCCGCCGGCTGCCCCGCGTGGTCCAGCAGCGCGTCCAGCTTGTCCAATTGATAGCCCAGGGCGGGGGTGTACATATGGTCGCACATGGACTGGAAGCAGAACACCATCAGCTCCTTGGGCTTGGAAAAGGCGGTCAGATACGCCTGCTCCAAATAATGCTCGGTAATGTGGGTGTCGAAATTGTCAAACCAGCCGCCGCCGTTGTGGCCGGGCCACATGGCTTCAAAGTACGTCATAAGGGAAAAGCTCAAATACCGGGGCAGGTGCTGGTCCGTGGTCACGGGGTCGCGGGTTTCGGTGCCGGTATACAGCTGGTCAAACAGCTTGCGCTGGTCCGCCGGGTTATAGCCCGTTTCCTGATAGCTTTCCGCCCAATTGGGGTATTTGATGGTGATGCGCACGTTGGGGTTGGCGGCCTTGGCCGGGCCGATCATATCCTCCTCGCTCACCCGGCGGAGCAGGTCCAGCCGGTACTGCTGCCAGCTTCCATCGGCAATGCCGTGGGCCTGGTTGTAGGCGTTCTTTTCCCGCACGCAATCGGGGCACATGCAGTTGGTAAAAAAGAAATCGTCGATAATGAATTCGTCAAAATGCCGGGCGGTAAAGGCGCTGACCTCCTTAAGCTTTGCCCGCATGGCGGGGTCGTTGTAGCAGAAGGTGTTGAACAGCCGGGCCTTGGGCTTTTCCCCCTCCGGCGTGGGAATGACGGTGGTGATGCCGCCGGCCACCCGTACCCCGTGGCGCTCAAACACCTCCCGGATCATTTCTATCTGCTCATGGGAGGCCAGTTCGCCCCGCCAGGGCTCCAAATACACCTTGTCCAGGCGCAGATGCTTTTCCACAAAGCTGAGCTGCTTTTCCAATTCTTCTTTTGTGACGCGGGCCGCGGCGTGGGCCACAAAATACGTGGCCAGCGTAAAATTCCGGTAATTTCCCATAGCGGCAGGCTCCTTTCATCGGTTGAAAATGGGGAATATTGCTATGCGGTAATTTGCTGAGCACAGTATAGCATACCCAAAAGGACGTGTCAATTTCCATATTATGTTTATTGCGCATGAAGGCTTTTCGGGCGCCAGCGGCGGAAAAAGCAGGAAAAAGCAGGCATTGTCCCGAATGAAAAAGGGCGGACTCAAATAGCGCTTGAGTTTTGGCGGCAGCCTTCCCACGTTTCTTGATACAAAGGCGGCTTGCTTGTTTTCCCGCCGGCGCAGGCCCTATACTTTGCGTGAAAAAAACGCAAAGGGAGGGCGAAAGCGATGCCGGAAAATCCTATCACCCGCTTTGAACGCTTAGCGGCCCAGGCGGACGAAATGAAGCGCCGGGCCGAAGAAATGGAAGCTGTGTGCCGCAGGCGCGGAAGGAAACAAAGGGTCAAGCACCCTTTGACCGCTTTTCAAAAGCTGCTTGCTTGTATCCGGCATGGAAAATGACCTATACTTGCCCCATCAAAACGCAAAAGGAGGCATCATCCATGCAGGACTACGAACGGAATTTTCAGGAGAGCATCATGTTTGATATGCGCAAATCGGGCGCCATCATCAGCGCCCTGCGGCGAAAAGCCCAATTGACCCAGGCAGGCCTGGCGGAAAAGCTGGGCATCAGCTACCAGGCGGTCAGCTCCTGGGAGCGGGGCGCCAGCATGCCGGACATTGCCAAGCTGGTCGACCTGGCCCGCGTGCTGGATACCACTGTAGACTATATTTTAACCGGAGAAGAGCCCAGCCCTACCCCGGCCCCGGCGCCCAGGGCCCCGGAAAAGGCGGAAGCGCCCGAAGCCCCCGCCCCGGCGGACGCGGCGGAGCAGGAGAAACCCGCCGTCAGCCTGCACGCGCAGGGCGGGGCCACGGCCCTGTCGTCCCTGGCAGCGCTGGCCCCCTTCCTGGACCAGGAAACGCTGGACCAGGCGGCCCTGGAGGCGGACACCGTGGAGGACCCGGCGCTGCTTGCTTCCCTGGCGCCCTTCCTGTCCCAGGAGGCGCTGAACAAGCTGGTCCTGCGGTCCGACGGCGCGCCCGTGAGCATGAGCGTGCTGACCGGCCTGGCCCCCTTCCTGCCTGGCGACACGCTGGACCAACTGGCCCAAAGCTGCGACGTGACCGGCGATACCGCCCTGCTGTCCTCCATCGCGCCCTTCCTGTCCCAGGAAACGCTGGGGCGGCTGTTTGCCAAATGTCGGGAAGCGGAAAAGGCGGAGCGGAAGCGTCCCGCCCCCGTGGTGCTGGAAAAAAACCATATCGACACCCTGATCGACAATTGCGACGCGGAGGATATTCCTCAATTGGCCCAAAGCCTGCTGCCCATGCTGAACGACGGGCAGATCAGCGGCCTGATCGACAACTGCGACGCGGAGGCTATTCCGGCCCTGGCCCAGGCCTTGGGCGATAAGCTGAACGACAGGCACATGAGTTTGTTGATCGACAACTGCGATGAGGACGAAATTCCCGCCCTGGCCCAGGCATTGGGGGATAAAATGAATGATGGGCAGATCAGCGGCCTGATCGACAATTGCGACGCGGAGGATATTCCTCAATTGGCCCAAAGCCTGCTGCCCATGCTGAACGACGGGCAGATCAGCGGCCTGATCGACAACTGCGATGAGGACGAAATTCCCGCCCTGGCCCAGATATTGGGGGATAAAATGAATGATGGGCATATCGCCCAATTGATCGACAGCTGGGACGGCGAGGACCTGCCCGCCCTGGCGGCGCTCTTGAACGGAAGGCTGAAGGAAAGCCACATTCAACAGATGATCGAGCATTGCGATTCCGACTGCCTGATGGACCTGGTGCGCTCCCTGTCCGGCTATTTGACCCCCAGCCAGGCGGGCAGCATACTCAAACGCATGAAGGAGGAATGACCCGTGCATTACGCCCTGGTAACGGGAACGGACCATGGCATCGGCCTGGAGCTGGCCCGGCAGCTGCTTTCGCGGGGTTACTATGTGACCGCCTGCCGCCTGCGGCCTCAGGAGGAGGCCATCGACGCCCTCTGCGCCGGAAATCCCGGCCGCATGCAGGTGCTCACCCTGGATATCAGCCAGGATGAAAGCGTAAAGCAAATGGCGCAGGCGGTGGAGCGCGCCACCCCCTGCCTGGATTTGCTCATCAACAACGCGGGCATTCTGGGCGACATGGCCAAGACCGTGGGGGACGAATTGGACTTTGACGAAATGCTGCGGGTGTTCAACGTGAACGCCCTGGGGCCGCTGCGGGTGACGAACGCCCTGGCGGCCCACCTGCTGCGGGGAGAAGAAAAAAAGATCATCAACCTTTCCTCCGAGGCGGGCAGCATTCAGGATTGCTGGCGGGAGGGCTGGTTTGGCTACTGCATGTCCAAGGCGGCCAACAACATGCAGGGGGCGCTGGTGCAAAACGCCCTGCGGCGCGGGGGCGTGCGGGTTGTGCAAATGCACCCTGGCCACGTGGCCACCTATATGCGCGGCCATTTGGACACCACCGCCCGCATCACCCCGGATTTATCCGCCGCGGGCATTCTGCGCGTGGCGCTGGATACCGCTTGGCCCGCCTCCGACCGGCCCCTGTTCCTGGACGAGCAGGGCAATACGCTGAAATATTGACCAAAGTGTATATCCATATTCTGTATATTTACCCATTGACGGCATAGGTAGCGTGTGGTAAGATACCCTTGTCCGCGGCGGGAAGGAAAACGCCCTTCCCGCCCTTGACGGACAGCTTCTTTTCCAATATAATGACCATACTTTGAAAAAAAGGAGGATCTTCCCATGAAAAAGCTTTTTGTTTTAGCCCTTGCCGTCATGCTGGCGCTTTTGCCCGCCGCCGCCCTGGCCCAGGAGGGGGAAAACGATTTGCTGGCCCGCATTCAGCAGCGGGGCAGCCTCATCATTGCCACCGAAGGCAACTGGAGCCCTTGGACCTATCATGACGACCAGGATGTGCTCACCGGCTTTGATATCGAAATCGGCGCGCTGATCGCCCAGGGCCTGGGCGTGGAGCCCCAGTACATGGAAACGGACTGGAGCGCCATCCTGGCGGGCGTGGACAGCGGCCGCTTCGACATTGCCTGCAACGGCGTGGACTACACCGAGGAGCGGGCCGAAAAGTACGATTTTTCCGACCCCTACGTGTACACCGAAATCGTGCTGGTGGTGCGCGGCGACAACGAGGACATTCATTCCTTTGAGGACCTGAAGGGCCGCTCCACCTCCAATTCCCCCAATTCCACCTACGCCCAGCGGGCGGAAGCCATGGGCGCCACCGTCACCTATGTGGACACCCTGGGCGAAACCCTGGAAATGGTGCTTCAGGGCCGGGTGGACGCCACCATCAACGCCAAGGGCTCGGTGGAGGATTATTTGGGCGAGCATCCCGACGCCAACATCAAGATCGTGCAAGTCGCCCCCGGCGACCCGGTGTGTTATCCTGTGCGCAAGGGCGCGGACAGCGCGTCCCTGCTCAGCGCTATCAACGAAATTCTGGCCAAGGCCCGCGAGGACGGCACCCTGGCCGCCCTGTCCCTTCGGTACTTTAACGCGGATTTGACCAATCCCCTCTGATTTTCCCCGGTAAAAATTTCATTCCCGCCGCGGAAGCGCCTTGCCTCCGCGGCTTTCGTGTGTTAAGATGAAGTGCCGCGCTTGCGGCACGGCTCTGATGAAAAAGCGGGGGCAAGAGCCGGCCCCAGAAGGCGCGCCTTGGGGCTGAGCCCCTTCCTTCTTTTGTATTTTGATTTTTAAAATGAAACCACCATCTGTTGGGGAGAAAAAACATGACGGAACGCCTCTGGAATATTCTTACGGATTCCTTTCCCAAGCTGTTGGATTACGGCATCCGCGTTACCATCCCGCTGACCATTGCCTCCTTCGCCCTGGCGCTCATTATTTCCGTCGCCGTGGCGCTCATTCAGTATGCCGATGTGAAGGGGCTGCGGCAAATCTGCCGCTTTTATATCTGGATCGTGCGGGGCACGCCGCTGCTGGTGCAATTGTATTTGGTGTTTTACGGCCTGCCCAAGCTGGGCGTGGTGCTGGACGCGCTGCCCACCGCCATTTTGGTGCTGGGGCTGAACGAAGGCGCCTATATGGCCGAAACCGTGCGCGGGGCGCTGGAAAGCGTGAGCCGCGGGCAAATGGAGGCGGGCTACTGCGTGGGGCTGAATTATTTGCAGATCATGACCCACGTGGTGCTGCCCCAGGCCTTCCGCACGGCCTTTCCCGCCCTGAGCAATTCCATGATCGCCATGCTCAAGGAAACCTCCATGGCCGCCACCATTACGGTGATGGAAATGTTCCGCCAGGCCCAGGTCATCAACGGCCGGGTGTATGAGCCCCTGGCGCTCTACGGCGAGGTGGCGCTCATCTATCTCATTTTCTGCACCATTCTCACCTGGCTGCAGCACAAGGGCGAAAAGCGGCTTGCCGCCTATGGAGGAAAAAAAGCATGATGCTGGAAGCAAAAAACGTACGCAAGCATTTTGACGGCCTGGAGGTGCTCAAGGGCATCAGCCTCACCGTGGAAAAGGGCGATGTGGTGGCCATTCTGGGCCCCAGCGGCTCCGGAAAAACCACGTTCCTCAGGTGCCTGAATTTTTTGGAGCGGGCCGACGCGGGCGAACTGATTTTTGACGGCGAACGCTTTGACCTGCGCACCGCCGCCCGCGCGGACATTGCCCGCGTCCGCAAAAAAACGGCCTTCGTGTTCCAGAATTACAATTTGTTTTTGAATAAGACCGTGCTGCAGAACGTGACGCTGGGCCTTACCCTGGCCGGCAAAATGAAAAAAGCCCAGGCCAACGAAATCGCCGTCCGCGCCCTGGAACGGGTGGGCATGGGCGGCAAGCTGGACAGCTACCCTTCCCAGCTTTCCGGCGGCCAGCAGCAGCGGGTAGCCATTGCCCGCGGCTTGGCCTCCAACCCGGAAATTATTTATTTTGACGAGCCCACCAGCGCCCTGGACCCCGAACTCATCGGCGAAGTGCTCTCCGTCATGCGCGGCCTGGCCGAGGACGGCATGACCATGCTGGTCGTCACCCATGAAATGGATTTTGCCCGGAACGTGAGCAACAAGGTGCTGTTCATGGCGGATGGAAGCGTGGTGGAAAGCGGCCCCTCCAAGGCGTTTTTCGAGCATCCCCAGCAGGCCCGCAGCCGGGACTTTATCAAGTCCATCCTGGACGCGAGGCAATAAAATTTTTTCAGGTAAAGGAGGGGGTGCGGTGGCCCGCGCGTTTTCGGATATTCAGCGCATGGAGCGGGATATCCTGACCACCTACCGGGAAACCCTGTGGCAGCCCTTCTGCCGGGCGGTCAAGCGCTACCATTTGATCCAGGCGGGGGACAAAATCGCCGTGTGCATTTCCGGGGGCAAGGATTCCATGCTGCTGGCTAAGCTGATGGAGCTTTTGCACCGGCATACGGAGGCGCCCTTTGAGGTGGTTTACCTTATTATGGACCCCGGCTATAACCCGGAAAACCGGGAACGGGTGGAAAGCAACGCCCGCCTGCTCCATATTCCCTACACCCTGTTTGAAAGCGATATTTTTGAGGTGGCCAACGGCCAGGATAAAAACCCCTGCTTCCTGTGCGCGCGCATGCGCCGGGGCTGCCTGTACGGCAAGGCCCAGGCCCTGGGCTGCAACAAGATCGCCCTGGG
>CAMOHY010000061.1 GCA_946615495.1 uncultured Clostridia bacterium | reverse complement strand
TGGAAGGCAACATGCGCGAGATCATCGGCCAGATGCGCCTGGAGGAAATGGTGACGAACCGCAAGTCCTTCGCCGAAAAGGTGCAGGAAAACGCAGTGCCGGACCTGCGGCGCATGGGGCTGGATATCATCAGCTTTAACGTGCAGTCCTTCTCCGACGCCAACGGCGTTATCAACGACCTGGGCATTGACAACATCAGCCAGATCAAAAAGAAGGCCGCCATCGCCAAGGCCGAGGCCGACAAGGAAATCACCAAGGCGCAGGCCCAGGCCAGCAAGGAAGCCAACGACGCCAAAATCGCCGCGGAAACGGAAATCGCCATCAAGAACAACGACCTGAAAATCAAGGAAGCGGAGCTGAAGCGCCTGTCCGATATCAAGCAGGCGGAGGCCGACGCCGCCTACAACATCCAGGGCGAGGAGCAGCGCCGCACCATCGAAATCAAGACCCAGGACGCCAACATCGCCCGGCAGGAGCGGGAAGCCATTCTCAAGCAAAAAGAGGTAGAGGTGACGGAACGCACCCTGGAGGCCACGGTAAAGAAAAAGGCAGAAGCGGACCTGTACCAGCGGCAGAAGCTGGCCGAGGCCGACCTGTACGAGCGGCAGAAGCAAGCCGAGGCCGAGCTGGCGGAGGCCACCAAACAGGCCGAAGCCATGCGCCTGCAGGCTGAGGCGGAGCGCTTTGCCAAGGAGCAGCAGGCGGAAGCGGACAAGTTTTCCAAGCTGCAGGAGGCGGAGGCCATCCGCGCCGCGGGCCTGGCGGAGGCGGAAGCCATCCGGGCCAAGGCGCTGGCCGAGGCCGAGGGCATCGACAAAAAAGCCGAGGCCATGAAGAAATACGGCGAAGCGGCCGTGCTGGAAATGTACTTTGCCGCCCTGCCGGAGATTGCCAAGAACGTGGCCGCGCCCCTGAGCCAGGTGGACAAGATCACCATGTACGGCGAGGGAAATTCCGCCCGGCTCATCGAGGACATCGTAAAATCCACCACCCAGGTGTCCGACGGCCTGACGGAAAGCATCGGCCTGGACCTCAAATCGCTGCTGTCCGGCTTCCTGGGCGGCAGGCTGGCCGCCCCCGCCCGGCAGGACGCGCCGGAGGACAAGGAAGAAAATACAGAAAATTCCTGACATTCTTTGTACGGTTTCACTGAACGGGGCGCTGACCGCGCCCCATTTTCTGTATGTTTTTTGAAAATGAAGAAAAAATGTTTCGGTTTTATTTCGTCCTGTTAATAAACCTTAATGAAAATTCTCCGGGGCATGCACCGGAAAAACATTGACAATTTTTAGATTTGCGCATATAATATTCTCGTAACTCAAGGAGTAGCTATGTATTTTTTGGGTTGCGCCCTGCGGGAAGCTTTTTTGCGGAACACCTGCGGCTCTTGGCGCGATGTCCCTGCCGGGAAAAGGAAAGCGGATTCCGGAGGGAAGAAGCACTGCGCCCAGGAACGGGAAAGCACCGGGGGGTGAGGCGTTGCGGAAAAGAGCTTCATTGCGTAAACGGGATATCATCGTCATTTCAGGCGTGGTACTGCTGCTTCTGGTGGGCGTCTATCTGGGCGCCCAATGGCTGGAGGACAGCAACGCCAAGCCGGAGCCGCGCGGGGATTACCAGCTGCGCTACGAGGATGAACAGGTGACGGTCAACGGCGTAAAATACCGCCAGAAAAAGAACCTGACCACCATCCTGTTCATGGGCATCGACCGGGAGAACGGCGACAGGGAAGCTGTGGGCAACATCTTTGGCGGCCAAGCAGATTTCCTGCGGCTTGTGGTGATTGATCCGGCAGAGAAGACGGTGAGTCAGCTGCAAATTGACCGTGACACCATGACGCCAATCACCGTGCTCAGCGTGTTGGGAAACCGGTCGGGCACAAGAACCCTTCAATTGTGCCTTTCCCACGCTTACGGCGACGGGAAAGAGCAAAGCTGTGAGCTTACGGTGCAGGCGGTGTCCAATCTCTTGCTCAATGTACCGATCAATCAGTACTTCGCGCTGAACATGGATGGCATTTCTACCCTGAATGATGCGGTAGGCGGCATCACAGTTACGCTGGAGGATGATTTTTCCCACATTGATCCCGCAATGACCCAGGGAACCACGTTGACGTTGGTGGGCGATCAGGCGGAAACTTACGTCCGCAGCCGTATGAGCGTGGGCGTTGGAACCAACGAAGCGCGTATGCTCCGCCAGCAGCAATACGTGAACCAAATGACAGACGTCCTTCACCAAAAAGTGCTTGACAGCAATGAGTTTGTTGGGGAATTGTTTGACACTGTGTCGCCTTACCTGGTAACAAATTGCAGCCGGGCGCAGATCATTAACGAAGCATGGGCCTCCAGAAACTATGAACGGAATCCTGTATACTCCCTGAACGGAGAGCACAGGATCGGTCAGGACGGTTATATGGAATTCCATGTGGACGAAGAATCGCTTGAACAGACGGTGCTGAATCTGTTCTACCAAAAAATGTGAAGTAAAGCCCGGAGAGGGATTTACGATACGGTGCGGATAAAAACGCCCGACAGTTTGAAAGGAGAAAATAACCCATGAAAAAATTGCTGAGCCTCGTTCTTGCCCTGGTGCTGTGCCTGACTGCTGCTTCCGCGTTCGCCGCTGTTGCCAGCAAAACCGTTGGTATCGTTACCGTCATTGACGACGTGATGACCAACAATGAAGTGGCCGTTCCTGAAACGGCTGCTGATGAAGTAGCTGAACTGATTGAAAAGGGCCCCGCTGCTTTCTTTGGCCTGGAAGGCATTGACAACCTGGCGATTGATGAATACGACGTGATGGACGTGTCCACCAACGATGTGGAAGCCGATGATGACGGTAAAGTTGTTGCGAAGTTCCATGTGCTCTTCCCCTATGAGAAGGATCAGGTTGTGACCGTTCTGCTGGGCATTGTGAACGAAGACAAGACCATTGAATGGCACAAGTATGAAGGCGTTGCGGACGAAAACGGCGACATCATTGCCACCGTGGATAAAGATGTGCTGGAGAATGCTACCCGCTTTGCCTGCGGCGTCATCGAGTAATCAAAGCATAACACTGGCCGAAACGTTGATTCGGGGAGGGGAAATCCCCCTCCCCGCTCTCGTTCCGGCATTTCTTCTGTAAACAAGGTTTTCTTTCGTACCATCAATAGTTGAGATCGGAGAATGAAGCATGTCGGAACAACAAAAGACACGCATGGGCCTTGCAGCCTCCAACGCCGTCGCCCCGGCCCAGCAGCCATCGGGCGGCAGCGCCAACAGCGGTGAAATGACCATCGACCTGGTGGATTTATTTTACCGTTTGCTGGCCAATTGGAAGCTGATCGTGTGCCTGGCGCTGGTGTTTGCTATCGGCGCGGGCGTGTATACCATCTACTTTGTCACGCCCATGTACCGCGCCACCTCCATCATCTATGTGCTCAGCCCGGAATCCATTGTAAACGTTTCGTCCCTGCAGTTGGGCACCGCGCTGACCAGCGACTATATCAAGGTCTTTGATATGTGGGAGGTGCATGAGGAGGTCATATCCAATCTCAATTTGAATTATTCGTACTCGAAAATACGGAGCATGCTGTCTGTTACCAACAGCAGCGGCACCCGTATGCTGGATATCTCGTTCACCTCTCCCTCTCCTGCGGAAGCTGCGGCGGTAGCCAATGAATACGCAAAGGTGGCAAGCAAATATATCCAGGATACTATGGCTACGGATAAGCCCAATATCATGTCGGTCGCCCTGGAGCCTACCAATCCAGTCAGTCCCAGCCGGGTGCGGAACATTGCCCTGGGCTTCATTCTGGGCGCTCTGCTGGCGGCAGGCATCGTGGTGTTCCGCTTCCTGATGGACGATAAGATCAAGACGACCGAGGATATCCGGCAATACGCAGGCCTGGTGACGCTGGCCGTCGTGCCGATTGACGAAAATTCCGAGGCCGAAATCGTGGGCAAGACCAAGAAAAAGAAGAATCAGAGGAGGAAAGCATGAGAAGCTTAACTATCAACCGTTTTTCTCCTTTGAGCTACGCAGGCGCGGAAGCAGTGAACATGCTGTGCACCAACCTGTCCTTTTCCGGTGAAAACGTAAAAAAGATCATGCTCACCAGCTGCCACGCATCCGAGGGCAAGAGCTATCTTTCCATGAACGTGATGCGCACCATGGCCAAGCTGGGCAAAAGCGTGGTGCTGATCGACGCGGACCTGCGCCGGTCCAACATCATTCAGCGCTACGGCATCCAGTTCAATGATAATGAGCAGCCCGTAGGCCTCTCCCATCTGCTGGCAGGCATGGTGGAGGAAGCGGATGTGATCTATGAGACCGACATCCTGGGCGCTTACATGATCCCTGTTGGACGGAAGGTGTCCAACTCTTTGCCCCTGCTGAATTCCGCCCGGTTCCAGAAGCTGGTGGATGATCTGGCGGAGCAGTTTGACTATGTGATTATCGATGCGCCGCCCATCGGCCTGGTCATCGACGCGGCGCAGATTGCCAAATATGTGGACGGAACGGTGCTGGTGGTCGCCTACAATTCTGTGCGCCGCCAGGAACTCATTGACGCCAAAGAGCAGATCGCAGCCACCGGCTGCCCCATCCTGGGCGCGGTGATGAACCAGACGGAGTACGACAATTTCCTGAGCAAAAAGTACTCCTACAAGTCCTACTATTCTCACTACGGATACTATCAGAGAGAAGACGATTCCGAAAAATCCTCCGTCCGCAAATAAGCGGTGCAGGGAGGCCTTCCGTAAAGCGGCGCGCCGGATTGGCACGCCGCTTTCTCACATCATAAATTTTGTTTTTGAATTTGCCAGGAAAGAAGGGTGTTTATGCAGTGGACGGCTTCGCAGCAGGCGGCCATTGAGGGCCGCAACAGCA
Organism: uncultured Clostridia bacterium; assembly: GCA_946615495.1. Classification (GTDB taxonomy): domain Bacteria; phylum Bacillota; class Clostridia; order Christensenellales; family Aristaeellaceae; genus RUG563. The sequence continues at coordinate 5,420 of CAMOHY010000061.1, read as the reverse complement.
GCGTGCTGGTGAGCGCGGCGGCGGGCTCCGGAAAAACGGCGGTGCTGGTGGAACGGGTGCTTTCTCTGCTGCGGGAGGGCGGCCACATCGACCGTATGCTCATCGTCACCTTCACCCGCGCCGCCGCGGGGGAGATGCGGGAGCGCATCGGCCGGAGGCTGGAGCAGGAAAGCATCGGCAACGCCCATCTGCGCCGTCAGGCGCTGCGGCTGAACCGGGCGGCCATTTGCACCCTGCATGTGTTCTGCAGCCGGGTGCTGCGGGAGCATTTTCAGGCGGTGGGCGTGGACCCCATGGCCCGGATCGCGGATGAAGAAAAGCTGAACACCCTGCGCCGCCGGGCTCAGGACGAGGTGCTGGAGCGGGCCTATGGCGAGCCTACGGAGGATGAGCGCCAGCTGTTTTCCCAGTTCGAGGATGAACAGGTGGTGGCGCTGATGGACGAGCTGTACGGCTTTTTCATGGCGCAGGCAGAGCCCTGGGCGTGGGCTGAGGCCCACAGCGGGGAAGAGGCGGCCAGCTTGTCCCATTGGCTGCCGCTGCTGACCGCGCTTGCGAAAAGCCAACTGGACGGCGCGGCGGAGCTGATTCCCGAAATGGAGCGCTTGCTGAGCCAGCCGGGGGGACCGGACCGCTACGCCTCCGCCTTTGAAGCGGATAAAGCGCTTACGGAGCAGCTATTGGCGCAGGCGGCGGAAGGGAACATGACGGGCGGTAAGACCACCTTTGCCCGCTTGAGCACCAAAAAGGCAAGTCCGGAGGAGAATCCGGAGGCGACAGACCGGTTCAAGGCCCTGCGGGAGGAGTGGAAAAAGCGCATTGGGGACGCTCGAAAGCTTTTTCCGGAAGATTTGAACCGGGCGGAGGACGAGCTTCGCCATACCCTGCCGGCCATGCGGGCCTTGTGCGGCCTGGTCCGGCAAATGGACGAAAGGTATTTTGTCCTCAAGCAGGGCCGCAATTATTTGGATTATAACGACCTGGAGCATTTGACCCTGAAAGCCCTGCGGGACCCGGAGGTCCGCGCTGCCGTGGCCGGAAGCTTTGACGCCCTGTTTATTGACGAATACCAGGATGTGTCCGGAATTCAGGAGGCGATCATCCGCCTGCTCCATGAAGGCGAAAAAAACCTTCTGTTCATGGTGGGCGATGTGAAGCAGAGCATTTACCGCTTCCGCCTGGCGGACCCCACCCTGTTTTTGCAAAAGTATCAGGATTATTCTTTGGATGAATCGGCGCCGGAGCGGAAAATTCTGCTCCAGCAGAATTTCCGGTCCGATGAAAATGTGCTGCTGGCAGTCAACGAAGTGTTCGTTCACGCCATGCGGGAAAAGGAAACGGAAATCGCCTACGACGAATCGGCCATGCTGCGGCCCGGCGGGGGCCAGCCCTTTGGCGCGCCGGTGGAAATTCATTTGATGACCGCCCAGGAAGAAAACGGGGAAGAAACGGGTGAGCTGACCGGGGGCTACCGGTACGAGGCGGCGTTTGTGGCCAAGCGGATTAAGCAGCTCATGCGTTTTGCCTCCGTGCGGGAGGGGGAGGGCAGCCGTCCCCTGCGTTTTCGTGATATCGCGCTGCTTTTGCGCTATGCCTCCGGCCGGGCGCCGTATATTGCCCGCGCGCTGCAATTGGAAGGCATTCCGGTGTACAGCGACGCGGACGCGCAGTTTTTTGACCTGCCCGATGTGGTGGACCTGATGAACCTGCTGCGGGTGATTGATAATCCGCTTCAGGATGTGCCGCTTTTGTCCGCCCTGCGCTGCCCCTGCTTTGCCTTTACGGAGGAGGAGTTGGCCCGCATCCGCTTGGTGAACCGTACGCCGGGCACGCCTTTTTTCGAGGCTTTTATGGCGGCCCTGGAGCAGGAAAACGCCCTGGGCGAAAAAGCGCGGCAAGCCTGGGAGCGGCTGTCCCATTGGCGTTTTTTGTCTCAAAGCCTGCCGGTGGACCAGCTGATTTGGCGGGTGCTGGATGAAAGCGGGCTGTATATGCGCGCGGGCGCCCTGGAGGAAGGAGAATTGCGGCAGGCCAATTTGCGATTGCTTGCGGAGCGCGGCCAAGGCGAAAGCGCAAGGGAGGGCTTGGGCGCTTTCCTGCGGGAAACGGGACGGCTTCACGCTTCCGATGATGGGAAAACCGCCAAGACGCTGGGAGAGAACGAGGACGTGGTGCGCATTCTGACGCTGCACAAATCCAAGGGGCTGGAATTCCCGGTGGTGTTCATGCTGGAAATGGCCCGGCCCTTCCGGAAGGGCGGCGGGGGCCAAGTGCGCCTGCACGCCCAGCACGGGATGGCCCTGCAGTATATCGATGGAGAGCGCCGGGTCACGCGGGAAACGTGCGCCTTCCAGGCCTTGTCCGGCGTAGGGGAGCGGGAGGCCCGCGCGGAGGAAGCCCGCCTATTGTACGTAGGCATGACCCGTGCCCGCGAAAGGCTGATTCTGGTAGGTTCTCCCCGCCGGCTGGAGGCTGCCCTGGATACCTGGAGCCGCCCGGCCAGCGCCTATGCGGCGGGGAACGCCGGCTGTATGCTGGATTGGGTGATGGAGAGCCTGGGCGGCTATCATGACGGCGAATACACCGGGAAAAATGGCAGCGTGTGGCGCATGACCATGGAAAAGGCGGAGGATTTGTCCGCTCCCGCCCCGGCCAAGGTGGTGGCCCTGCCGCCAATCTCCTTTGAACAGCCGGATGAACGCACAGCCCAGCGCATGAAGCGCACCGTGCCCGATAATCCGCCCCTCAAAACCTCTGTGACCGCTATTGCCAAGCGGCTGCGGGAGGAAAAGGACGAATGGGAATCTCCCGCCGATAAGCGCCGGATGCCGCAGGAGGCGGATAAACCCGTGTTTCTGGAGGAAAAGCGCCTCACAGCCGCCGAAAAGGGCACCATCACCCACCGGGTGCTGGGCCAAATCGATTACAGCCTGGCGCGGCAGGGAAAGCTTTCCGCCGCCTTGGACCAATTGCAGCGCCAGGGCGTGCTGAGCGCCGGCGAGCGGGAAACGCTGCAAATCGGATGGATCAAAAAGTTTTTTGCCTCCGACTTGGGAAAGCGGGCGCTGAACGCGGAAGAAATCCACCGGGAATGGTCCTTTAACCTGCGGGGCGATCAGGGCAACATGATCCAGGGCGTTATCGACCTGTGCTTTTTGGAGGACGGCGCCTGGGTGCTGGCGGATTATAAGACGGACATGGCGGACGGGGAGGAATTGCTCCGCCGCTATGCCTTGCAGCTGCGCTGGTATGCCAAGGCCTTGGGCGCCATTACGGGCATCCGCGTAAAGGAAACGCTCATTTTCGGCCTGCGGGCGGGGGAATGCTATCCTGTGTCAGCTGAATAATGGAGGTTTCCCCCAAATTTGCTCAATTACGATTATTTTTGCAAAATTCGCCGCAAGAATTCCGGCAAATCCCTTGACAGAATGCTTGCAAATGTGTAAAATAAATCGTACGGCTGAAAACGGTGCCGCTTTGCGGCGCTGCGCGGCTGTTTTCGGATACAGGGTTGCTTTTCCGTATTCTTTTGCAGGCGTTTGCCGCTTTTCCATAAGGCTTGGGCAGTGCATCCTTTCCTGATCTGCCTGCGCCGTTGTGTTTGGGTGTGTGTATGCTTGCGTGCAAAAAAGCACGCGGTATCGGGATACAGCTGGAGCCGTGCGAAACAGCGAACGGTCTGTTTCGTGCGGTTTTTGGCCTGTCAAAAAATCAATCGCATTGCGAAAAATTGAAAAATCAAAAAAGGAAGGAGGGCATACATCAGGAATGTCACCGATCATTTGGATTCTGCTGATTCTGTTGGCCGGGGCGGCGGGCGGATACGGCGGCTATTTGTATCGCCGGAACGTGGCTGAAAAGAAAATCGGCCGCACGGAGGAATACGCGAAAAAGCTGCTGGACGACGCGACCCGGAAAGCAGAGGACAATAAAAAAGAAATGATCCTGGCCGCTAAGGAAGAAATTCTTCACCTGAAGAGCGAGCTGGACAAGGAAAGCCGCACCCGCCGCACCGAAATGCAGCGCAGCGAGCGCCGCATCGAGCAGCGCGAGGAAACGCTGGATAAGCGGGAGGCGCAGCTGGATAAGCGCAAGGACGGCCTGGCCGCCCGGGAAGAGAGCCTGAACGAAAAGTTTGCCGACGTGCAGAAGCTGGAAGAAGAGGCTCAGGAAATCAAGCAAAAGCAGGTGGCGGAGCTGGAACGCATCGCCACCATGACCCAGGACGAAGCCCGGCAGATGGTCATCGACCGGGTGCAGAAGGAAGCGTTCCACGACGCCGCCGCCACGGTGAGGGAAATTGAAGCCCGCGCCAAGGAGGAAGGCGAAAAGAAAGCCCGAAACATTATCGCCTTGGCGATTCAGAAATGCGCCGCCGACCATGTGGCGGAAACCACCGTATCCGTTATCAACCTGCCCAACGACGATATGAAGGGCCGTATCATTGGCCGCGAGGGCCGCAATATCCGCGCGCTGGAAACTGCCACGGGCGTGGACCTGATTATCGATGATACGCCGGAAGCCGTTATCGTTTCCGCGTTTGACCCGGTCCGCCGTGAAATTGCCCGGCTGGCGATCGAAAAGCTCATCATGGATGGGCGCATTCATCCCGCCCGCATTGAAGAATGCGTGGAAAAGGCCAAAAAAGAAGTGGAAAACCAGATTCGTGAAGCGGGCGAGCAGGCCGTGTTTGAAACCGGCCAGCACGGCATCCATCCCGAACTGGTGAAGCTGCTGGGCCGCATGAAGTACCGCACCAGCTATGGCCAGAACGTGCTGAAGCACTCCATCGAGGTTAGCCATTTGGCGGGCCTGATGGCCGCGGAGCTGGGGGCCGATGTGGCCCTGGCCAAGCGCGCCGGCCTGCTGCACGATATCGGCAAGGCTGTGGACCATGAGCAGGAGGGGACCCATGTGTCCCTGGGCGGCGAACTGGCCCGGAAATATCATGAGAGCCCCGACGTGATTCATGCCATCCTGGCCCACCATAACGATGTGGAGCCCCAGACGGTGGAAGCCGTGCTGGTGCAGGCCGCCGACGCCATCAGCGCCGCCCGGCCCGGCGCGCGCCGCGAATCGCTGGAGAATTATATCAAGCGTCTGACCAAGCTGGAGGAGATTGCCAATTCCTTCAGCGGTGTGGACAAGTGCTTTGCGATCCAGTCCGGCCGCGAGGTGCGCATCATGGTCAAGCCCGAGGATGTGACCGACGAAGGCACCAAGGTGCTGGCCAAGGAGATTGCCAAGCGCATCGAAAAGGAAATGGAGTATCCCGGCCAAATTCGCGTCAACGTCATCCGCGAGACCCGGAGCACCGAATACGCCAAATAATAAACAAGAATCAAAAAATGTTTCCGGCGCCCAATCAATGGGCGCCGGAAACGTTTTTTTGTGCAGATTGTTTTTGCGCTCGGCATGTG
>CAMOHY010000060.1 GCA_946615495.1 uncultured Clostridia bacterium | reverse complement strand
AAGGCCTTCACCTTGGCGGTGTCCAGGGTGTCGTTCTCAATATCGTCCATTTTCGCCAGCAGCAGGATAAAATCCTCCGTGCCCAGGTTAAATTCGCTGTCCCGGTGATATTCCAGGCAGTTGAGCTTGGTGTTATGCCCATTGCAGCAGCCCAGCTGGAAGGGCATGCCGCCAAACAGCGCTTCACCCAGCGCTTCCGCGCCTTCGGCGGCGTGCAGGGTGTCCACCTTGGGAAAATACACGGTGCCGCCGGGGCAGGGGGTGGTTTCCCGAAGGGCCTTGAGGACGCCGTCCACCGCGTAGCCTTCTACGACGCGGCCATAGGGAGCAAAGCTTTTGTCCGTTACCGGAATGATCTTCATGTGGCAAACCTCCAGTATTCGTAAGATGGAAAAGAGTTACAGCTGCGCCAGGGTGTGGAAGGAATCCTTCAAATCCAGGTAGATTTTCTGGTACAGGGCGAAATAGGGAGCGTAGGCGTCGTGACGGCCCTGATCGGGCAGCAGGGGCTCGTTTTCCTTAAGAATCTGCGCGCAGGCGGAGGGCACGTCCCTGTAAATGCCGGCGCCAACGCCCGCCAAAATGGCCGCGCCCAGGGCGGGGCCTTCGGTGTTTTGCAGGGTGGAAACGGGCATAGCGTACATATCCGCCATCATTTGCCGCCAGAAGGGGGATTTCGCGCCGCCGCCGCAGGCCAGCATGGCGTCCGGGGCCACGTGCATGCCCCGCAGCACATTCAGGTTATGCCACTGGGAATACATAACGCCCTCCATCACCGCGCGCACGATATCCTTTTTCGTGTGCATGGCGCTCAGGCCAAAGAGCACGCCGCGGGCTTCGGGGTCCAGAATGGGGCTGCGTTCGCCCATCAGATAGGGCAGATAGAGCAGCCGGTTGGCCCCGATGGGGCTGCGGGCGGCCTCCTGGTTCATCAGCACATAGGAATCGGTGCCCATTTCCCTGGCCGCTTCAATTTCAGCCTGGAAGAAGGTATCCCGGCACCATTTTAAGGACAGCCCGGCGGCCAGGCCCACGCCCATGACCACGTAAGCCCCCGGCACGGCGGCGCAGAAGGTGTGCACCCGGCCCATGGGGTCGATCTGCACGGTGTCCGAATGGGCGAAAATGACGCCGCTGGTGCCGATGGTGGTGAACGCCTTGCCCTCGCACACTACGCCCGTGCCGATGGCGGCGGCCATGTTATCCCCCGCGCCGGCGGCCACGGGCATGCCCGCGCACAGGCCGGTCAGCCTGGCGGCCTCCGGGGAAATATAGCCCGCCACGTCGCTGCTTTCCACCAGCGGCGGCAGCATGCTCATATCCAGGCCGATCTTTTCGCAAATTTCCTTGCTCCAGCAGCGGTTGGGCACGTCCAGCAGGTTGGTGCCGGAGGCGTCGCTCATTTCCATGTGGTAGGCGCCGGTGAGCTTTAAGCGCACATAATCCTTGGGCAATTGAATATGCCGGGCTTTTTCCCAAATGTCCGGCTGGTTTTTGCGCACCCACAGGATTTTTCCGGCGGTAAACCCGGTCAGGGCGGGGTTGGCGCTGATTTGAATCAGCCTTTCCCGGCCGCCTACCAGGCGGGTAAATTCATCGCAGCTTTCGATGGTGCGGTTATCGCACCAAATGATGGAGCGGCCCAGAGCTTCGCCCTTTTCGTCCGTCAGCACCAGGCCGTGCATCTGCCCGGACAGGGACAGCCCGGCAATGTCCTTGGGGGCCACCCCGCTCTTGGCGATGACGGCGCGGATGGTGTTCACCGCGGCGTTCCACCAATCATTGGGGTCCTGCTCCGCCCAGCCGTTGTGGGGCTGGTACATGGGATATTCCTCCAGCGCGGAGGCGATTTCCTTGCCGTGTACGTCAAACAATACGGTTTTGGTTCCGGAAGTGCCCAAATCTACGCCAATCAGATATTGCAAGGCATCTCTTCTCCCTTCGTGATGAAATATATGGGAAATGATTAATTCTATTGTAGACGAAAAACGCTCAAAATGCAAGGAAATTACAAAACAAATTCTGTCGTTTTCTTCCCAGAATTTGCGGCTGTGATTTTTTTCAAAACAGCCCTTTGAAGGAAAGAAAGGTTGTGATATAATATTTCAGAAAACATCGGAAATATCCACCCCACAGGCGGCGGAGGAATACGCAAATGAAAATCATCGCCCGGATTGAAAATGATTTCGTATCCAAATTCGGCATTCCACGGCAAAGCGGGCTGGCCCCCTCGGTAAAGTCCCGCGTGGTGTTTGAGCCGGAATTCCGCAGCGCCGACGCCCTGCGCGGCATAGAGGATTTTTCTCATCTGTGGCTGATCTGGGAATTTTCCAAAGCAAAAAAAGAAGCCTGGTCGCCCACGGTGCGGCCTCCCCGGCTGGGCGGCAACCAGCGCATGGGCGTGTTTGCCACCCGGTCGCCCTTCCGGCCAAACCCCATCGGGCTGAGCTGCGTCAAGCTGGAAAAGGTGCTGTGGCAAAGCGAAAATGGGCCCGTGCTCCTGGTATCCGGGGCGGACCTGATGAACGGCACCCCGATTTATGATATCAAGCCCTACCTGCCCTACGCCGACAGCCATCCGGAGGCGGCGGGAGGCTTTGCCGCGGAGGAATGGGAAAGGAAGCTGCGCGTTTCCTGCCCCGGTGAAATGATGGCTTTGATCCCCCCGGAGCACCGCCGGGCCGTGATGGATATTCTCTCCCAGGACCCCCGGCCCGCCTACCAGCAGGACCCGGAAAGGGTGTACGGCATGGCCTACGGGGGCATGGATATCCGGTTTTCCGTAGCGGGGGACGAATTGACGGTGCGGCAGATCATTCTGAACCAAGGAGGAAAAAACGATGTTTGATTTTCAGTCCTATCTGTCCGGCATGCTCAGGGAAGGGCAAATTTCCGGCGCTTTTCCCGCCGCCGCCGCGGCCATTGGCGTAAAGGAAAGGGTGCTTGCCCAAGCCTTTATCGGCCAAGCGCCCCTGCCCGGCGGCGCGCCGGTGGACGGGCACACCCGGTGGGACATGGCTTCCCTTTCCAAAGTGCTGGGTCCCACCATGATCGCCTTAAAGGCCATGGAGGAAGGCACGCTGCATTTGGAGGACACCGTGGGCAGCGTATTTCCCCAAGCGCCGGAAGACAAGCGGGACATTACCGTGTTCATGCTCATGACCCACACCGGCGGCTTCAACCCCTCCTTCCGCCTGGATAAGCTGCTGAAAAGCCCCGATGAAGCGGTGGACTGCATTCTTCGCTATCCCTTGGATGAAACGCCGGGCAAACGGCCCATTTATTCCTGCATGGGCTATATCCTGCTGGCAAAAATGCTGGAAAAGCGTTTTGGCAGGCCCCTCAATGAATTGGCCCGCGAACGGGTGTTTTTGCCTCTGGGCATGACGGAAACGGGCTACTGCCCCCCGCCCTCCGCGCCCTTCGCCGCCACCGAGGTGGACCCGGACACCGGCAAGCCCTGGATCGGCGTTGTGCACGATGAAAACGCCCGGTTCCTGGGCGGCGTATCCGGCAACGCGGGGGTGTTTATGCCCCTGGTGGACGGCATCCGCTTCGCGGGCATGCTGAGCCAAATGGGCGCGGGCTTTTTCAAGCGCGAAACCATGGAGCGGGCCATCCGCAACTACACCCCCGGCCAGGACGAGCACCGGGGGCTGGGCTTCCAAATCGCGGGCAGCCCGGACTGCTTTTTCAGCGCCGGCGTGCCGGACGCCTGCTTTGGCCACACCGGCTTTACGGGCACCAGCCTGCTGGTGGAGCCGGAGGGCGGCTTCTGGGTGCTTTTGCTTACCAACCGGGTGTACCCCACACGGGAAAGCCGGGCCCTGTTCCCCTTCCGCCGCCGGCTGCACGCGGAGGCTTACCGGGCCTGGCGGGACGGGCAATGAGCCGTCCTGCCATCATCATTTGAACGGGGGGAATTTTTCGTATGCACGCCGTTTTTTCCGGCCTGGACCGGCTGGACACCATTGACAAAAAGCTTCGCGGCCGGCGCATTGGCCTGATGACCAACCAAACGGCCATTGACCGGCAATTTCGTTCCGCTATCGACCTGATTCACGAAAAATACCGCCTCACCGCCCTGTTCGCGGTGGAGCACGGCATTCGGGGGAACGTGCAGGCCGGAGAGCATTACACCGCCCAGCCGGACCCCGTGACGAAGGCGCCCGTGTACGCGGTGTACGGCGGCACCCACCGCCTGACCCCCGCCATGCTGGACACCTTTGATACCCTCGTGTTCGATATCCAGGACGTGGGGGCCCGGTTTTACACCTACCTCTACGCCCTTTCCTTCGCCATGGAGGAATGCGCGAAGGCGGGAAAAAGCGTGGTGGTGCTGGACCGGGTGAACCCCCTGGGCGGGGAAAGGGTGGAGGGCACGGTGCTCCATCCCCGCTTCGCCTCCTATGTGGGCATGTATCCCCTGCCCACCCGCTATGGGCTCACCATAGGCGAATACGCTCTGTGGGTGAAGCATCATTTGAAATTGGACAGCCTGGACTTGACAGTGGTGCCCTTGCAGGGCTGGCGCCGCGCGGACTATTTGGACAGCCTGGACCTGCCCTGGGTGGCCCCCTCCCCCAACTGCGCCACCTTCCACGCCGCCCTGTGCTATATCGGCACCTGCATTTTTGAGGGCACCAACGTGTCCGAAGGCCGGGGCACCACCCTGCCCTTTGAATACATCGGCGCGCCCTGGATTGACGCCATGGCCCTGGAAAAGCGCATGGCGGAAAGGGAATTGCCGGGGCTGCACTTCCGGGCGGTTTACTTTACGCCCACCTTTTCCAAGTACGCGGGCGAATTGTGCGCGGGCGTGCAGATGCACCTGACCGACCGCGGCAAAGCCTCCGCCGTGGAAGGGGCGCTTACCCTGCTGGACGGAATACGGGATTTGTACCCGGACCAGCTTTCCTTCCTGCCCAGCGGGGAAGGGTACTTTATCGACAAGCTGCTGGGCACGGACGCTTACCGCCTGGGCCGGTTTGACGCCCAAGGGCTGTTGGAGGCGCACCGGGAAAAGCGGGAAGCGTTTTTGACAGAGCGCCGCCCCTTCCTGCTTTACGAATAAGGAGACCGCCATGGACGAAGAAAAAACGCGCCTGCTGGGCCAATGCCTGGCCGTGGGCTTTGACGGCTTCCATATCCCGGAGGAATACAGGGCTTTGGTGCGGCGCTATAAAATTGGCAACGTGCTGCTTTTCCGGCGCAATGTGGAAAGCTTTGCCCAATTGAAGGCGCTGTGCGCCGAATTGAACGCCCTGATCCTTCAGGAAACGGGCTGCCCGCCCTTTATCCTGGCTGGAGAGGAAGGGGGCAGCGTGTCCCGCCTGGGCCACATCGCGGGGGCCACGCCCTGCCCCATGGCCATTGGCGCCACGGGAGAAAAAGAAAACGCTTACCTGATCGGCCGCTGGATCGGCCAAAGCCTGCGGGCCGTGGGCATCAACGTGGACACCGCCCCGGTGCTGGACTGCTTCAGCAACCCGGACAACACCGTCATCGGCACCCGGTCCTTTGGCGAAACGCCGCAAAAGGCGGCGGATTTTGGCCTGGCCTTTATGAAGGGGCTGCAAAGCGCCGGGGTCATGGCCTGCGGCAAGCATTTTCCCGGCCACGGGGACACGGCGGTGGATTCCCACCTGGCCCTGCCCTTGATTGATAAGCCGGAAGAGGCCCTTTGGCAAACGGAGCTTTTTCCCTTTGTTCAGGCGGCGGAAAATGGCATCGAATCTTTTATGACCGCCCATGTGGTGGTGCCCGCCCTGGACCCCTCCCGCCTGCCCGCCACCCTGTCCGGGCCCATAATGACCGGCCTTTTGCGCCAGAAAATGGGCTATCAGGGCATCCTGTTCAGCGACGGCATGGAAATGAAGGCCGTCATGGACCTATACGGCATCGAGGAGGCCACCTGCCGGGCCCTCGCCGCGGGCTGCGATATCGCCCTCATTTGCCACAGCGCCAGCCAGGCAAAATCCACCATGGAGTATTTGGACCGCGCGGTATCGGAAGGCCGCCTTTCTATGCGGGACGTGCGGGACCGCTGCCGCCGCATTGCCCTTTGGAAGCAAAAGCTCCTGCCGCCCCAGGGCACGCAAGCGGATTTTTCCTCTCCCCAAAGGCAGCGGGACTGCCTGCGCGTGATGGTTCAATCCCTGCGGCTTTTGCACGCGCCAAAGGGCAAGCCGCTGCCGCCCTTGGGCAAGCGCACCCTGTTTCTGGGCCCTCCGGCCCGTCCCGCCTCCATCGCCAGCGACGGCGCGCCGCTGAATGGGCCGCATTGGCTGGCCCAGGCTCTGGGCGGCGTAGATGGCGGCCTGACGGGGGAAGGAAGCGCCTGGGATGAGATCGATTCCGCCGTAGGCCTGCTGAGTCCCCACCCGGGCCTGCCTGCCGTTCAGCAGGCGCTGGAGTGCCTGGCGCAGCGGGGCGTGCCCACGGCGGCGGTGTCGCTGTACACGGTAAAATGCTTGGACAATCTGCCGGAAAGCGTATGGAAAATATGCGCCTGGCAGTATGACACGCTGGCCCTCCAGGCCCTCCTATCGGGCTGGAACAAATTGCAATAAAGGAGGCGGACCCTATGAACGCCATCACCGTGCGGCCCATGGCCCAAGGCGATCAAAAGCATATCCTGCGCATTTGGAATGCGTGCGTTGCGCGGGGAGAAGTGCTCTATTATCCGCTAACGGAGGCATATTTTCAGCGCAAATTTGTGGAAGGAGAAGGCTGCGAGCGGGAAAACCTGCTCGTGGCCGAAAGGGAGGGCCAGACCGTCGGCTTCCTCCACGGCGTGGCCCCGGAAACCTTCCGCCTGGCCAAGCCCGGCTGCGCTTACCTGACCTGCCTCATGGCCGCCCCCGGCGCGCGGGGCCAGGGCGTGGGCACAGCGCTGCTGAACGCTTTCAAGGCCCTTATGCGCCAGCGGGGCGCCCGCACCCTGTATATTTCCAGCCTGAACCCTGTGAACCTGGATTGGCGCATTCCCGGCACGCCGGGCCACGACCACAACAACATGCCGGGGCTGGATACGGGGTGCGCGGGCTGCGGCTTTTTTATCCGGCAGGGCTTTGTGGAAAAGTACCGGGAAGTGAGCCTGTACCAGGATTTGTCCGGCTACCGCATGCCGCCGGAGGTGCCGCAAATCCGGGAGCGCTTGCAGCGGGAGGGCGTTTATACCGGCCCCTACCGCCCGGAATGGGACCTGGAATTTGACGGCATGTGCGCCCGCGTAGGCAGCGAATACTGGCGCAGCGTGCTGCGCACGGAAATAGACGCTTGGAAAAAGAATGAGCCCAACCGGGACGAACGCTTCTGGGCCGACGGCGTGCGGCCGGGCGCACCGCGGCCGCTGCTTTGCGCCGTGCATGGAAACAGCATCGTGGGCTTTACCGGCCCGGTAGACAAGCAGCGCAGCGGCCGGGGCTGGTTCACCGGCATCTGCACGGACCCGCTCTTTGAGCGCCGGGGCATCGCCACCGTGCTGTTCAACCTGCTCATGCAGGCGTTTGTGGAGGAGGGCGCTCAGTTTACCACCCTGTTTACCGGGCTGGACAGCCACGCCCAGAAGGTGTACCGCCGGGCCGGGCTGCGCCCAGTAAGGGAATTTGCGCTGATGGCGATGGAGCTATAAGCGGCTGAAGGGCGAAGGCCCGATGAGTGAACAGCGTGCAGCGTGCGGTTTATTTTGCCGGAACAATGGATTCCTCAGCCTTGTATGGCCGCTATATCATCTGTCCTCTGATAACCCTACTCTTTTCCCTTCCGTCCTACAAAGAAAGGAGCTTTATCCATGTCCAAAACAATCATGGCCGTGGGCGCCCACACCGGCGACGCCCAATTGACCTGCGGCATGCTGCTGGCCAAGCATGCCATGAACGGCGACCGCGTCGTGATCGTAGACCTGACCGCCGGGGAGCGGGGCGCCCCCGCGGGCTGGACGGTAAAGGATTTTCGGGCGTACAACGCGGAATGCGCCGAAAAATTCGCCCAAAAGCTGGGCGGCGTTTCCATCGTGCTGGATACCCCGGACGGCGAATTGTACGATACCAAGGAAGAGGAGCTGCGCCTGGCCGGCCTTATGCGCCAATACCAGGCCGATGCTGTGCTGTACCACTGGAAAAACAGCCTGCATAAGGACCACGAGGCCGCCCACCGCATCACCGACAACGCCATTTTTTACGCTTCCCTGCCCACCTTTGAGCATCCCCTTCCCCCAGCCCCCATCAAGCGCTTTATGTGCGCCGAAAACTGGGAGGATGAGCCGGAGTTTTCGCCCTATTACTGGTTTGACGTAACGGAGGCCTTTCCCCTTTGGAAGGACGCCATCCGCCAGCTTTGGCTGGCCGAGCATTCCCCCAGCTTCAAATACCTGCGCTACTACGAGGCCCTGAGCATCGTGCGCGGCGCCCGCATCGGCGTGGACCACGCCACCTGCTTTGGCACCTCTCCCACCGCCAAACGCCAGCGCCTGGATTTGCTGTGAGCCTTGGGCCGCCCAAGGACCCTCTGCCCACTCAACCATTGGAAGGAGAGCGTTTTTTCCATGACCGAAGAATTGAAGCTGCTTTTGGGCCAATGCCTGTCCGTCGGCTTCGACGGCCCCGTCATCCCCGAAGAATACGAACAGCTTATCCGGGAATACAAAATCGGCAACGTGCTTTTGTTCAAGCGCAATGTAAAAAGCTATGAACAGCTGAAAAAGCTGTGCGATAGCCTGAACGCGCTCATACTCAGGGAAACGGGCCATCCGCCCTTCATTATGACCGACGAGGAGTGCGGCAGCGTGTCCCGCATTGCCCACATTGCCGCGCCCACCCCCTGCGCCATGGCCTGCGGCCAGACCGGGGACCCCCACAACGCCTTTATCCTGGGCCAAATCGCCGGGCAGGAGCTGCGCGCCGCCGGAATTAACATGGGCATGGGCCCGGTGCTGGACTGCTACAGCAACCCGAACAACGCGGTCATCGGCAACCGCTCCTTCGGCCGGGACCCGGCCCAGGTGACCCAATACGGCCTGGAATTCATGCGCGGCCTGCAAAGCGCCGGGGTGTTTCCCTGCGCCAAGCATTTTCCCGGCCATGGGGACACGGCGGTGGATTCCCACCTGGCCTTGCCCATTGTGGATAAAACGGAGGAGGAATTCCGCCGCACCGAATTGGTCAGCTTCACCGCCGCCATCAACGCCGGCATCGAGGCCATCATGACCGCCCACGTGGTCGTGCCCGCCATCGACCCCTGCCGGGTGCCCTCCACCGTGTCCAAGAAAGTGATGACCGATCTTTTGCGCAAAGAGCTGGGCTTCAAGGGCCTGCTTCTCAGCGACGGCATGGAAATGAACGCCGTCATGAATCTGTACGGCATTGAGGACGCCACCCGCCGGGCTCTCGCCGCGGGCTGCGATATCGCCCTCATTTGCCACAGCGCCGCCCAGGCCCGGTCCACCATGGAATTCCTGGCCAAATCCATCGAAAACGGCGCCCTCAGCGAAGACACCGTGCGGGATAGGCACGACCGGGTGCTGCAATGGAAAAAGAAGCTTCAGCCCCCCAAGGGCACCCAGGCGGACTTTGGCAGCGACGCCCAGCGCGCCGCCGCCCGGAAAATTATGGACGCCTCCATTCGCCTGCTCAGCGCCCCGGAGGGCAAGCCGCTGCCCGCCCTGGGAAAGCATACGCTGTTCCTGGGCCTGCCCGCCCGCGCCGCCTCCCAGGCCAGCGACGAGGTGGCGGTGGACGCCGCCGCCCGGTTCGCCCAGCACTTTGGCGGCGCTCAGGACGGCGCGCAGCCAAGCAAATCCAAAGTGGACGCCGCCCAAAATATTGTGGCGTTTTTCAGTGCCCATGCCGATCTGCCCGCCCTCACCGAAACGGTGAACCGCCTGGCCCAGGCCGGCAAGCCCATTATAGCCGTGTGCCTTACCACGCCCCGGTGCCTGGACTTTATTCCCGACACGGTGTGGAAGGTGGCGGCCTGGCAGTACGATTCCCTTGCTCTGGACGCGCTGCAGGCCTTCCTGGAAAAGTAGGGCGCCCCTTCCAATATCACTTGCCACAGGCCATAAACCTTTTTTGTCCTTCAGTTTTCTTTCGGTTATAGCACAGTAGATGATAGCGCCGCCAGCGTGACAGCTTTTGGCGGTTTTCATAGCAATTCCAGCAAAAAGCGACAGTGCAAGACGCAGGGCCCGCACAGATCGTGGACGCACGCCTCCTTAAGCACATAATGAAAGCGCCGCCCAAATGAGCGGCGCTCAAACTGTCGAAAAACCCCCAGGAAAGTATGAAAGGGCTTTGGCCCTTTCATCAACAATCCGCAGGA
>CAMOHY010000059.1 GCA_946615495.1 uncultured Clostridia bacterium | reverse complement strand
GGCGCGTCAAGGAAAGCCGTTTTCAGGAAAAGCTTTGGCCTGGGACAGAGGGCGTCCTCTCCGTCCCAGGCCATTTTTTCTCACAGGTCCTTCAGGGGAAACCTGGCCTCGTGGGTGCGCCCGTCCGCCTCCAGACGGGCCCAGCCCTCCTGAAGCTTTTCCCCGTCCAGGGTAGGAAACAGGGTGTCCCGCGCGGCGGTAAAATGGTAATTGGCGTTGCCGAAGCGGTATATGAGCGTGTATCCTTCTCCGTTGGGGCCGCGCCGGGGCTGGAGCCTGGCCTCATTTCCCCGCTTTTCAAAGCCCAGCAGCTCGGTCAGCACCGCCCAATACAGCCAGGCGGCGCTGCCGGTGTACCAGCTCCAGCCGCCCCGGCCCCGGTTTTCTCCCGCGTAAACATCCCCGGCCAGCACATAGGGCTCTATTTTGTAAATCAACGCTTTTTCCCGCGTATCGCTGTGACGGATGGGCAAAATGGCCTGCGCGATTTCCCAGGCCAGGTCCGTTTCCCCCAGGCGGCAAAGCGCCATGATGAGCCAGGGCACGGCGTGGGTATACTGGCCCCCGTTTTCCCGCACGCCGGGCAGATAGGCGCCGATATAGCCCGCGCCTTCTTCGGGCGAAAAAGGCGGAGAAAGCAGCTTGACCACGCCCGCCTCCCGGTCCCAAAGCAGGTCCAGGGCATGGATAAGGGCGGTGCGGGCATGGTCCCTGGGCGCGCCTGAAAGTACGGCAAAGCATTGGCTGATAAGGTCGATGCGCGGCGGATCGGTATCCGGCCCGGCCAGGGGCGCGCCATCCTCCCGCCAGGCCCGCAGGTACCATTTTCCCGTCCAGGCGCTTTCCGCGCTGTCCAGCACTTTTCTTCGCAAGGCCTGATACTTTTCCTTGATTTCTGCCGGGCACAGGGCGGAAAACTCCTTGAGCACCAGGGCCAGGAAAAAGCCCAGCCACACGCTTTCCCCCGTTTTGCCGCCCACCCGGTTCATGCCGTCGTTCCAGTCCCCGCCGCCCATGAGCGGCAGGCCGTGAGCGCCCAGGGCCACCGAGTCAATGGCCCGCAGGCAGTGGGACAAAAGCGGCTCGGCCTGCTTTGTTTCCTCCGGCTCCTCATACCGGTCCCTCTCCTGCTCCCCAAGCGGCGCGGACAGCAGATAGGGCGCTTCCGCCTTTAGGATGCTTTTATCGCCGGTCACGGACACGTATTTGGCCGTCAGATAAGGCAAAAACAGCTTGTCGTCGCTGACGCGGGTGCGCACGCCGCGCCTGGGCGCGTGCCACCAGTGCTGCACATCGCCTTCCGTGAATTGATGGGCGGCGCAGCGCAGCAAATGCCCGCGCACAAAGGCGGGGTCCGTAAACAAAAGAGCCAGGCAATCCTGCAATTGATCGCGGAAGCCAAAAGCGCCCCCCGTTTGGTAGGGCCCCATCCGGCTCATCAGCCGGGCGGAAAGCACCTGATAGGGCAGCCAAAGGTTCATCATCACCTCCAGGGAATGGTCAAAGCAGAAAAGCTGCAGGCTGGAAAGCTGACAGGTCCAGAAGGAGCGCACGTCTCTTTCCGCCTGGGCCGCGCCCTGGGCCAGCAGCCCCTGCCAATCGGCGAGCGCGGCGCTTTCCTCCAGGGAAAAGCCCAGCGCCAAGGTAACGCGCACAGGCTCGCGGGCGCGTAAAGTCACCGGGGCGCTGAGCATGCCCACGCTGCCCAGGCCCGAAGCGGCGCGCAAAAGCGCGGGCGGCGCCTTTTCCCCCGCGCAGCCAAAGCACGAAGCGGCGCACAGCGCCTGGCACCGGCTGCCTTCCATGGCGGCCCAGGCCAGGCCGGGCGCATCGCCGCTTTGAGCCGTCACCATGCCCTCCTGTGCCCGGCAGCGGGTAAACGCAGGGTCCTCCCCCAAGGCAAAGCGCACCAGCCAATATAGCCGCACTGCGCTTTCCTTGGCGCAGCGCAGCGTCACGCTCCGCACGCCCAGCGGCCTTTCCGCGTGAGAAAACACCGCCACCTCCGCCGTCACCCCGCCCGCGGCGCAGCGGTACACCGCCGTGCCAGGCTCATATGCCGCGGCGCAGCGAACGAGGGGATACACGTTTTCTTCTTCATCCTTCAAATAAATTTCTTCGCTGGGCACGCCCCGGTGCACGTCGGGGCACAGGCGGGTGAGCCTGCCCAGGCGGCTGTTGCCCGCGTAGGAATGCAGAATGCCCGTTTCGCACACCAGGGTGCCGAAGGCGGGACCGCACAGCAATTGGTGCCAGGGCGCCGGGGCCGCCGCCTTTACGCAGTAGCCGCCGCCGGGCAGGAAGCCGCCGAAGGAATTGTCTCCCTCCAGCCTGGCGGGCAAAACCGGTTCCGGCAAAGCAATTTTTCCGCCGCTTATCTGGGAACATTGGATGCGCAGGGCGGACAATTGGGCCTTCAGGCTTTGGCCGCCCCGCAACGTCAGCCGGGCCAGGCTTTCCATGGCGCGGGAGAGCGTTTCATCGCCTTCCGCAACAAACACGCCGCCCGCCGCGCCAAGCGCTTGCCTTTCCGGGCTAACCGCCAGCAATTGCAGCACCCGGTCATGGACCGGACGGAAGTAATCCTTTTCCTCCGGGCAGAAAAATACCAGGTCCGCCTGCAGCCCCCGCATGCGCAGAAAGGCGTGGAAGCGCAGGGCATGGCGGATGAGCGCCTGGTCCGCCCCATCCCGGAGCAGCACCAGCAGCACCGGCAGCGCGCCGGATACGCCAAAGCGCCACAGCGTTTGCCGGGGCGCGGCGGGCAGCGCCTGCTGATGGGGCAAATCGAAAAACAGCAGCGCCCCCAGCATTTGCCGGTACATTTCCGGCATGCCCGCCTCGATGCCAAGCGACCTGTAAAGCATTTTTTCCTGAGCCCGCGCCAGGGAAAAGGCGGCCCTGGCCCGGCTGGGCGAAAGCGCGAGGCCCTTCAGGTTTTCCTCCGTGTCCGCGCATCCCATGATAAAGTACACCGTGCCCCTGCCCTGGGGCTCCAGGTGCATCCGCGCGCGAAGGCTCAGGCAGGGCGCGATCACATCGCCCGTGCGGAACGCGCATTCCTCCGCCCCCTTTTCCATTTGCGCCGGATAGGCGTAGCTGCCCTGCCTGCCCAAAAACAGGCTCCTGTCGCCCTGGCGGCGCAGGGCCAGCACGTCGCCCACCACGCAGTGGCCAATCACAGGCCATTCGTCCCCTTCATCGCGGGGCAGACGGCGGGAAAAAAGCCCATGGCTGCCCCAGGGAGAAACGCGCACGCTCAAATCCCGAAAATTGGGATGGGCCGCGTCCGCTTCCCAGCTTCCCTGGGCGATTTCCAAAAAAGACGCCGCTTCCACCTGCCTTGCTTCCCCGCCGGGGTTTTCCACCGTCAGCGACGCCACCGCGGCCCCCGTCAAAGGGTCCACGCAGCAGCGCAAAAGCACCTTGAGCCCCTGCCACACGCATTGCCAGCGGGCCATTCCCTCCCCAAACACCGCGCCGCCCGCCAGCGCGGGCCGGAAGCATCTGCCCTCCCGTTCGTCCCGCAAATAGAATTGGGGCCCCGTCTGCTCTCCTGCCTGGGCGTCAAAGCGGGTTATGAGCATGCGGCGGGCCTTTAGCAGGCCTTGGCCCTGGGCGTTGAGCACCCAAGCCGTGCCCGCCCCAGAGAGCGCGCAGCTTTCCGGCGGCAGGCCCTGGAGCGCCGGACGGGCAACGGGCGTTTCCCCGTTTTTCTCCTCGCGGGGCGGGGGCAATTGCACCCGGCGGCGCGCTCTGGCGGGCGCTTTTTCCCACAAAAGATAGGCGTTGGCCCTGGCCGCGGGCAGCGCCATGAAGGCGCGGGATAGCGCCCCTTCCTCCAAGGCGTTGCACAGGGCGCACAAAATCATGCCCTGATGATGGGCCATATGGCTTTTTACCACGCAGGGGCCGCTTTCCACCCGGCGCGGGGAATAATCCACCGCCTCAAAAAGGCCGTGGCCGTCCCGCCAGCCCAGGGCCGTCATCCGCCGGATATTTTCAGACGCCGCCGCGGGAAAAAAGGGCAGCGCCAGCACGGAGGCGTAGGGGGCCACCACCTGGCCCGCCGTGTCCGGGCTTTGGGCCAGGAGGGGCAAGCCGAACGCCTTATACTGATAATTCAATTCCGGGTCGAAGGCATAATAGCCGCTTTCGCTGATGCCAAAGGGCCGACGGGGATCGGCGTTCATTTGGGCCCTTACGGCGCTTTTGCAGCCCTCGCCCAGCAGCGTGCCCGGCAGCAGCGGCAAAAGCAGCGCGGGCATCAGGTATTCAAACATGGTGCCGCCCCAGGAAAGCAGGGCGCTGCCTCCTCCCGCCCGCACCGCGGCGCGGTTTAAAGCGCGCCAATGCCTGCGCTCAACCTGCCCCGTCATAATTGCCAAATAGGAGGCGAGCCTCGCTTCGCTGGCCAGGCAGTCATAGTGCGCGGGCGAAAGCCTTTTTCCCTCCGCCTCCCAGCCCACGGAAAACAAATGAAGCTTGGGGTCGTAGAGCGCGGAAAAATCCATGCCATAGGCCAGGGCGTCCAGCCGGGCGGGCAAAGCGCGGTATTCCAAGGGCAATTGCCCAAGCTGAGCGCGAAAAAGCTGGGCGCAGCAAAGCAGGCAGCCCATGCAGTTGCCAGAATCCACGGTGGAAACGAACCGGGGCTCCATGGGCGCCAGATTTTCCAGGCTGTACCAATTATAAAAATGTCCCTTCCAGGTTTTCAGTTTTTCCAGGGTATTCAGCGTATCCGCAATCCGCCGGGCGCAGGCCGAAAGGGAAATCAGCTTCATTTCCCGCGCCGCGCAGCAGGACAAAAGATACAGCCCGATATTGGTAGGCGATGTGCGCAGGGCGCTGCCCTTGTCCGGGTCGGTTTGCTCATTGTCCGGCGGCAGAAAATGGGTGCTTTCTGTCACCTGATCCTCAAAAAAGCGCCAGGTGTCGCGGGCCAGGGCGCGGGCCTGGGCCTCCATGGCCCGGTTCATGGGCCGGGGCAAAAAGGCAGGCCCATCCAGGAAGGGCGCAAGCAGGGGGGCCGCCACCCAGCCAAGGCCCACAAACGCCGCGGGCAAAAAGCCGCCCGGCAGCAGGGCAAGCGCCGTCACCGCCGTGCCCGCCGCTATCTGAAAAAGCACGCAGGGCAGCGGCGCATCCTTTCCCTGGTCGGCCTGCGCCGCCGTTACCCAGGAAAGCAGGCCCCGATGGCTGATAAACTGCCGGTAGAGGGCGCGAATGGCCGCGTCCAGCAGCGTATAGGCCTTGCCCGGCAGGGGCAAAAGCCGCCTGTGCATACCCCGCGCGGGCCAAGGCAGGGCAAGAAGGCAAAGGGGCAGGCTGCCAAAATACGCCCCCGCGGCCAGCAGCAGCACCTGGGCGATCGGCACAAGGGACCGGCGCAGATTGTCCCATATTTTATGGCGGGACAAAAGCGTCAGCCGCCTGTCCGCCAAATAAGGAAGCAATTGCCAGTCTCCCCGCGTCCAGCGGTGCAGGCGCTTTTGCCAGGCCTGAAGGGAAGCGGGATGGCCGTCAAAGAGCACAATATCGTCGGCCAGGGCGCTGCCCACCGTTTCTCCCTCGATCAGATCGTGGCTCAGCAAACGCCCGGCCATCATGCGGCCCGCCGTTTTTTCCCGCCAAAAAGCGGGGCTGTAAATGCCCTTGCCAACGAAGGAGCCGCGGCCAAACACATCCTGGTACACATCCTGGGCGGACAAATGATAGGGGTCCGCGCCGCCCAGGCCGCCGAAAAAAAGCTGGGTGCGGGTGCGCACCGTGTCCGGCGCGGTTTCCATCCTCGGCTGCACCACGCCCACCCGGCCCTTCTGCAAAGGATGCTCCATAGCGCCCACCAGCCGGCGCGCTTCTCCGGGCGGCAGAAAGGTGTCCGCGTCCAGGGTGATAACGTAGGCGTACCGGCCCTTCCAAAAATCGTTATCCTGGGAAGCGTAGGCCAGCGCGTCCCGCGTTTTTCCTTCGGTCAGCAGCTGGTTGAGCATTTCCAGGGCCCCGCGCTTGCGTTCCCTTCCCGTAAAGCAGCGCTGGCCCATGTCCCATTTCCGCCGCCGGTGCAGGTAATAAAATCCGCCGCCCCGCTGCCGGTTCATTTCCTCAATGGCCAAGCGGGCAGATAAAAGAATTTCTCCGTCCTCCGGTTCCGTTTCTGAATCGCTGTCCTTAAAATCGCCCAGCAAAAGAAAATCCAGGTATTCATCCGGGTGCACGCTGCGCAGGATGGACAGGTGCTTCACCGCCTGCAGGGCCTGCTTCCGGGAGGTGAGCAGCGTGGGCACAACCACCAGCGTACGCGTTTGAGCGTTCAAACGCTTCATGCGCAGCCTGGGCACAAGCCGGGCGGGAAATATCCTGCGCACCGCAAAAAACTCCGCCAGACGGAAAATTTCGGAGGCGCACAGGGCAATGAGCGGCCATAAGCAGACAGGCGCGCCCAGCGCCGCGGCGCACAGCAGGGCCAGGGCCGCCCCGCCGTACAAGGGCGCCAGGAATAGGCCCTGCCGGTGGCGCAGGGCAAAGGACGGCTTTTTTCTTTTTCCCAAATGAAGCGCAATCAGGTCGGGCCGTTCGATCAAATAATACCCCGCCTCGCCCTCGGCCCCCTCCTTTCCCGACGACAAGGCAACCGCCGCGCGGGCGGCGTCGCTTTCCCTGACGCGCCAGCGCCGGGCAATGCGGCAGGCGCATTGGCGGTAAAAGGCGCGGCTGGGCCCGTCCATGCGGGCGTAGGTTGGGTCCAAGCGCAGAATGCCCGCCACAGGGCTGAGCCTTTCCTCAATCCCGTCAAAGGGCAAAGCGGAAAGCTTCCTGAGTGAATAAATAATCCTGCCCGTTTTCAGCCCTTCCGCCGTTTCCGCCTCCTGAGAGCGGCGCAGGGCGTCCTCGCTCCGGCGGCCCTCCCGGTTCAGCATCGCGTCGGCCCTGCGCAAGGCATCCGTATCCTCCCGCTGGGACAGGCAGGACAGCACCTGGCACAGCAGGGCGTCGTCCTTGGGCAGCTCTTCCTTTTGCCCTTTGGAAAACTGGTCCGCCCACGCCTGGGCAATCCGCTTTTCCTCCCCTTCCTTTAGGCAAACGCTCAGGCTGTCCTCCAGCCGCTCCATCAGGGCGCAGCCCAGGGCCGGGCGCAGGCAGGCGGTTTCGGCCTGGGTCAATTCCGCTTCTCCCAAATGCTCCCGTACAAAGCGGATGATTCCCGGCGCCGTGATTTCTCCATCCTCCTCCTGGCAAACGCCGCGGGCCAGGGCCAGAATGCGCGCCGTTCCACCGGCGGCGGGCAGGGGCGGCAGGGCGCGAAGCTCTCTTTCCAGCGCGTCCGTTTTCTCCAGCAGGAACAGCGCGTTATCCTCCAGCCACACGCCGGAGGGCGACAGCTCTTCGCGCTGAATCCGGCACGCCGCCGCGTGGGCGCCGCGGATGCGCTCCGAAAGCCCTTTGGGCAGTTTTATACGGGCTTTTGCGCCCGAAAAAGAAAAAAAGGAAAAAGAAGACGTCCGCCGCATGCAAGCTCCTCCATGGTTCCATCATTCCGCGCCGTTCAAGGCGCCTTTTTCTATTATTTACAGTTCCCGCCCATAAAAAACTGGAAAATTCGGAAGAACCATGCTATAATGAACGTACAGAATGAAATATGCAAAAAAGGGGGAAGGAACGCCATGTGGTACAATCCGCCGGATGGAGAAAGGCGGGACAGGTTCCACCAGGGCGTATGCTTTGACGCGTACGATTTCCTGGGAGCCCATCCCGTGGAAGAAAACGGGGAAAAGAAATGGCATTTCTCCGTTTGGGCGCCCAACGCCCAGCGGGTGTCCCTGGTAGGCGAATTCTGCGGCTGGGATCAGGAAGCTTACCCCATGCTTAAGCAGTACGACGGCATTTGGGAGCTGCGGCTGGACGCAAAGCTGTTCACCCCGGAAAGCGACCCCGCCCGCTTCCATTACCCGGAGGCGGCGGAACGACTGCTGGCCTATAAGTACGCCATTTTATGCGCCGACGGCCAATGGCACCTGCGGGCCGACCCCTACGCCTTCCAAAGCGAATTGCGCCCCGCCACCGCCAGCAAGCTCTACGACCTGAGCCGCTACCAATGGGGCGATGGGGAATGGATGGCGGCGCGGGAACAAAAGGATTGGCGGCGCGGCCCCATGAACATTTACGAAATGCACCTGGGCACCTGGCGGCGGGGAGAAGGAGGCCGCGTGCTTTCCTACGCCGAAATCGCAGCCCAGCTGGTGCCCTACCTTCAGGACATGGGCTACACCCACGTGGAGCTGCTGCCGGTGATGGAGCATCCCTTCGACGGCTCCTGGGGCTACCAGGTAACGGGGTATTACGCCCCCACCTCCCGCTGGGGCTCTCCCGACCAATTCCGCGCGCTGGTGGACGCGCTGCATCAGGCGGGCATCGGCGTGATTCTGGATTGGGTGCCCGCCCACTTTCCCAAGGACGAAATCGGCCTGCGCCGCTTTGACGGCACGCCCTGCTATGAACACGCGGACTCCCGGCGCTCCGAAATGCCCCAATGGGGCACCATGCTGTTTGACTACGCCCGGGGCGAGGTGAGCAGCTTTCTGCTTTCCAACGCCCTGTTCTGGCTCAAAGAATTCCACGCCGACGGCCTGCGCTGCGACGCGGTGAGCTGCATGCTGTACCTGGACTTTGGCCGGGAAGGGGGCCAGTGGCTGCCCAACCAGTTTGGCGGCCGGGAAAACCTGGACGCCATCGCCTTCCTGCGCAGGCTCAATGAAACCGTTCAGCGGGAATGCCCCGGCGCCGTCACCATCGCGGAGGAATCCACCGCCTTCCCCAAGGTGACCCATCCCATCCAGGACGGCGGGCTGGGCTTCAGCTTCAAATGGAACATGGGCTGGATGAACGATATCCTTTCCTATATCGCCCTGGACCCCATTTACCGCCGCTATCACCACGACCGAATCACCTTTTCCATGATGTACGCCTTCAGCGAGCACTACGTGCTCCCCTTCTCCCACGACGAGGTGGTGCACGGCAAGCATTCCATGCTGGATAAGCAGCCGGGGGACCATTGGCGCAAATTCGCGGGGCTGCGCGCCCTGTACGGCTATTATATGGCCCATCCAGGGAAAAAGCTTCTGTTCATGGGCGGGGAATTCGGCCAGTTCATCGAATGGAAGGATACGGACCAGCTGGATTGGTTCCTGCTGCAATACGACCGCCATCCGCAGCTGCAGGCCTACGTGAAGGCCCTGAACCGCCTGTACCGCAGCCTGCCCGCCCTGCACCGGGTGGACGACAGCTGGGAGGGCTTTCAGTGGCTCAACGTAAACGACGCGGACCGGAGCATCGTGGCCTTCCTGCGCTCCGCCCCTGGAGAGACGCCCATCGCCGCGGTAACGAATTTTACGCCCGAACCCTATGGCCAGTACCGGGTGGCGCTGCCCTATGACTGCGAGCTCACGGAGCTGCTCAATTCCGACCGGGCGGAGTTTTCCGGCAGCAACCAGTACAACGCGTTTCCCATCCGGGCGGACAAAACGCCCCAGAACGGCCTGCCCTTCTCCGCCGTGGTGTGCGTGCCGCCCCTTTCCACGGTGTACTTCCAAGTAAAACAAATGGACGGGGCAGAACAATGATAGATAAATTGGTCAATGATTATCCATTGAAGGAATTTCCTAAATCATATACAATATGTAGAGACGCATAATTGCGCAAAGCATGTTTGCGTACAAAGGAATTATTTCGCATAAGGAGGACGTATTTCGTATGCTTCGCAAAAAACGCTGTGTAGCCATGCTGCTGGCAGGAGGGCAGGGCAGCCGTTTGGGGATTCTGACGCGGCACATGGCCAAGCCTGCGGTACCCTATGGTGGTAAGTACCGGATCATCGATTTTCCCCTGTCCAATTGCTCCAATTCCGGCATTGACGTGGTGGGTGTGCTGACCCAGTACCGCCCCCTGGAGCTCAACGCATATATCGCCAGCGGTTCTCCTTGGGATCTGGACCTGGTAAACGGCGGCGTGTTCGTGTTGCCTCCTTATCAAACGGGCGCAACCGGCGAATGGTATAAGGGCACTGCCAACGCCATTTACCAAAACCTTTCTTTCATCGAGCAGTACAATCCCGATTACGTGCTCATCCTTTCCGGCGACCATATTTATAAAATGGACTACGCCGCCATGGTGGCCTGCCATGAATCCCACGGGGCGGACGCCACCATCGCCGTGCGCCAGGTGCCCTGGGAAGAAGCCAGCCGCTTTGGCATTATGAACACGGACAAGGACGACAACATCATCGAATTTGAAGAAAAGCCCAAGAATCCCAAGTCCAACAACGCGTCCATGGGCGTGTATGTGTTCA